>DASWAC010000249.1:0-2646 GCA_036391335.1 Ktedonobacterales bacterium | reverse complement strand
GGGCACACTCGCTAAGGTGAACCGCAGGAATGATCGCACTGAATCAACAGCTTCGCATTGGCGTCTTGGCATTACAAGGCGATTTTCGCGAACATTTGCGCGCCGTGGAGGACCTGGGAGCGCGCGGGGTAGCCGTCCGTCTGCCAAAGGACCTGGATAATCTGGACGGCCTCATCATCCCCGGTGGCGAGAGCACTGTGATGGGCAAGCTCATGGTCGTCTACGAGCTGGTCGAGCCGTTGCGCGCGCGTATCGCCGCTGGCTTGCCGGTGTGGGGCACCTGCGCTGGGCTCATCTTGCTGGCGCGCGCCACCGACAACGCGATTGCCGGCCAGCCGCTCCTCGCGGCGATGGATATCCGCGTCGCCCGCAACGCCTTTGGCGCCCAGCGTGAGAGCTTCGAGACCGAGCTGGCGGTGCCGGCATTGGGAAAGAAACCCGTGCACGCTATCTTTATTCGTGGCCCAGTCGTAGAGAATGCGGGGCCCGGTGTCGAGGTGCTCGCGCGCCTGGACGCCGCCCACGGCTCAGATATCGTCGCGGTGCGGCAGGGCAGCCTGCTGGGAACCGCTTTTCACCCGGAGGTAACAGAGGACACACGCTTTCATCAGTATTTCCTCGGAGTCGTGAGCGCGGCGCGGGCCGCAGTCGCGTAACTCAGCTTCGAGGTTGCGGTGGCTCTGCACCGGCCAGCCTGGCAGGTGTCGAAGAACCACAAGGAGTGGGCATGATTCGGCCAGTGCTCAATGGAGACCTGCCCAGGGTCATTCGCGTGATTGACCAGTGGGCACGGGCGCAAGCAGGCAAATATGCCGATTTTATCGTCGCGCCCCCAGGCGATGAGCCACGGGGTCGTCTGTCCACTTTCCTGAGCGTGCTCCTCCCCTTCGTCCCGAACGCCTCCACGTGGATCCTGGAGGACCACTGGCAGCTGCAGGGGCTCATCCAGACACGCGCGCGGCCGGGCTCCAGCGCGTGGGATGTCGCCTATCTCGCTGCCGTTCTCGCCCACACCGGCGACCAGCAAGACGCAGCGATCTTGGTGGATTGCGGGCCAGTGGTCTACCCCCTCTTGCAGCACTGCGTGAACACCGCCATCACCCGGGGGGTGCGGCGCGTCTTCGCGCGGGTGGAAGACGAGCGACCCGAGATAGAGCAATTCACCAAGCTCGGCTTCCAGCGCTATGCCGTGGAGCACACCTGGGCGCTGCGCGATGTGCGCTCCGGCCTGCGGATGCTCAGCGAGACGGATGACCTAGCGCGCACCCCTCGTGGCGGACGCCTCTGGCGCGGCAGCGACCGCTGGAACCTGCTGCGCCTGCATGACGCGGCCACGCCCAAGCGGGTGCAGCTCGCCGAAGACCTCGATCTCGATGAGTTTTTGCATACCCGCATGTTTACCTGGGGCCTGGCGCCCCTCTTGCCGCTCGACCCGACGGGCGCCTCCTATGTGCTCGATCATGATGGGCGGCTTTCCGCGTGGTTGCGCCTGCGCAGTGGTCGCGGGACACAGCCGCATGAGATGGCGTTGATGGCGCACCCCGAGGATGCAGGTGCTGCCGTGGCGCTGTTACGCTTTGGTCTCGAAGCTCTGGCGAGCAAGCCGGCGCAGCCGGTCTGGTGTGTGGTTCGCGATTACGAGGCGCCAGTCATCCTGGCGCTGCGGGCAGCGGGCTTCACGCCGGTCGCGGCGCACGCGCTCTTGGTCAGGCACCAGGCGGCACGAGTCATGCCATTGCCCGATGCGGCGGTGGCGGCCTCGCGGGTGGTGTTGGGCGGGCAGGGCATCGGAAGCTCGCAGGCCCGCATGAGTAAAGGTGAGAAGGCCCAGTATGCTGAATCGCACGCATGAAGGCTCCCAATCGGATCTCGCCGTCCTGTTGTCGGTCCTCCCGCCGCGGATTCGCGAGGCGCTGGAGGGGCAGGGGACGGAGCAGCTGCTGGAGATCGTGCTCGACCTGGGGCGGGTGGCTGAGGCCCGCTACCCGGGGGGCGCCGCCGATCTGGGCACTGCCGAGCTGGGCCGAGCCGATCTGGGCCAGAGCGTGGTCAGCGCGGCGGACCTGGCCTATGTGGTCGAGCGCATCGGCGCCTTTGGCGATGACAACCGGGCCGGCATCGGGCGCACCCTGCACCGCATCAGCGCCATCCGCAACCGGCGCGGCGAGGTGGTCGGGCTCACCTGCCGGGTGGGGCGAGCGGTGCGTGGGACGGTGGCGTTGCTGCGCGATGTGATCGAGGAGGGCCAGTCGATCCTGATCCTGGGGCGGCCCGGGGTGGGCAAGACGACGCTGCTGCGGGAGGCGGCGCGGGTGTTGGCGGATGAGCTGGGCAAGCGGGTGGTGGTGGTGGACACGAGCAACGAGATCGCTGGGGATGGGGATGTGCCGCATCCCGGGATCGGGCGCGCACGGCGGATGCAGGTGGCACGGCCGGCGGAGCAGCACCGGGTGATGATCGAGGCGGTGGAGAACCACATGCCGGAGGTGATCGTGATCGATGAGATCGGGACGGAGCTGGAGGCGGCGGCGGCGCGCACGATTGCGGAGCGGGGGGTGCAGCTGATTGGGACGGCGCATGGGCGGACGCTGGAGAACCTGCTGGTGAACCCGACCTTGTCGGACCTGGTGGGGGGGATCCAGAGTG
>DASWAC010000248.1:0-6517 GCA_036391335.1 Ktedonobacterales bacterium | reverse complement strand
GGTCTTTGTTGTAGAGGAAATAGGCGAATGCCTGAGCGGTCGAGCGGCCCACCCGCCCGCGCAGCTGATAGAGCTGGCCGAGGCCGAAGAACGCCGAGTTATTCACAATGATGGTGTTCGCGTTGGGGATGTCGAGACCGTTTTCCACGATGGTCGTGCTGACCAGCACATTGATCTGGCCGGACGAGAAGTCGAGCATGACGCGCTCGAGCTCGTCATCCGCCATCTGCCCGTGGCCCACACCGACACGCGCCTCGGGCACCAGCTTGCGCAGCTTTTCCGCCAGCGCCTGGATGCCCCGCACGCGGTTGTGCACAAAGAAGACCTGGCCCCCGCGATCTATCTCGCGCAAGATCGCCTCGCGCACCAGCGCGTCGTCATATTCACGAATGTGGGTGCGAATGGGGAGCCGCTCTTGTGGTGGTGTCTCGATCACGCTCATGTCGCGCACGTTCGAGAGGGCCATATAGAGCGTGCGAGGGATAGGCGTGGCGGTCAGTGTCAGCACATGCACCTCGGTGCGCATCTGCTTCAGCCGCTCTTTGTGCGCCACCCCAAAGCGCTGCTCCTCGTCGATCACCAGCAAGCCCAGCTTGTTGAAATTGACATCCTTGGCCAGCAGGCGATGGGTGCCGACGACGATATCCACCTTGCCCTCGGCGATCGCCGCGACGACCTCCTTCTGCTCCTTCTCAGAGCGGAAGCGGCTGAGCAGCTCAACTCGCACGGGATACTCTCTGAGGCGCTCGGTGAAGGTGTTGAAGTGTTGGAGGGCCAGCACTGTAGTGGGCACCAGCACGGCGACCTGATGCTGGTCGAGCACCGCTTTGAAGGCGGCCCGCAACGCAACCTCCGTTTTGCCAAAGCCGACATCGCCGCACACCAGGCGATCCATCGGGCGGGCACGCTCGAGGTCTTCTTTCACCTCGGCAATAGCCCGCGCTTGATCGGGCGTCTCTTCCCAGGGAAATTGGTCTTCTAGCTGCTGCAGCCATGGCTGCTCCGCATCGCTGGGGAAGGCATGGGCGGTGATCGTCTCGCGCACGCTATAGAGCCGCAGCAGGTCACGGGCGACGTCCGTCGCGTTCTCCTTCGCGCGCTGCTTTGCCCGCACCCACTCCGTGCCGCCGAGATGGCTGAGCGCGGGAGCCGAATCACCCATGCCGATGTAGCGGGTGAGCCTGTCGAGCTGGTCTGTCGGGATGTAGAGCTTGTCGGTGCCCGCATAGCGCACTAGCAGATACTCGCGCTCCACACCATCACTTGCGAGCTTCGTCAGCCCCTCGAATCGCCCGATGCCGTGATCCTCATGCACCACAAAGTCATCGGGGCGCACCTCCGCGAGGAACGCCTCCAGCCCCCGCGTGGATTTCCGCTGCTCGGCATGCCGCTTCGACCAGCCAAAGACTTCGGCATCCGTGAACACAGTGAGCGCCAGCGCCTCGCTCTGCCACCCTTCGGGGAACGTGCCGTGCAGCACTTTGAGCGCGCCGGGCGCGGGTGGGTCGGGCAGGTCTGTCTCAGGCGAGATCATGATGGTCCCATTTGGGCCGAGGAGCGCCTCATCGTCAAACATCTCGGCCACGCGCCGCGCCTGGCCCGTCACGATGACGACCCGCTGGCGATGCCGCATCAGGCCGCGCACATCCCCCGCGAAGGCGCGCAGGCGCCCGCCATAGGAGGTGGCGTGGCGTAGATCGGGGAGGAGCCTGGGTCCGGTCTCGTCAGGGTTGCCAAAGAGGCCAGAGAACGAGAGCCGCTGGCGTCCATCCAGGGCGAGGGCCATCTGATCGTTGCTGAGCAAGGCATCCGGCTGGCCAGGTGGCCTGTCGCCTTCGCGCTCGAGCTGGTCACGCAGCTGTGCTCCCTGTTCGTCCAGCGTGGCGAAGGTCGCCTCGATCATGCCCTGGCTGTGCTCGATGATCGCGCCGGCTGCGGGCAGGTAGCTCACCAGGGAGGCGGGCTCGTGGAGATAGGGCATATAGAAGGCGATATCCGAGAAGGACTGCCGGTGTGTCAGCAGCGTGATGTCCTCCCGGATGCGCTCACGCGCCTCGGCATTCACCCCGACTAAGCTCAGCGCACCCAACGCCTTGGCCGCTTCGGGTCCGCGCGTCGCCAGCGCCTCACGCGCCGGGCCTAGCAAGACGGACGGGATCGGGTTGAGCGAGCGCTGGGTCACCGGATCAAACGTGCGCAGGGAGTCAATCTCGTCATCGAAGAACTCGACGCGCACCGGCCGGTCGAGGAATGGCGCGAAGACGTCCACGATGCCACCGCGATGTCCCATCTCCCCAGGCTCAGAGACCTCGACCGCCATCTCATAGCCCGCGCCCATGAGAAACGTCATCAGATCGCGCGGCTGCACACGCTGCCCGGCCTTTAGCTCGAGCATAGAGCCAGTGAGGTCAGCCGGGGGAATGACGGGCCGAGTGAGCGCCGAGACTGCCGCCACGATCACCAGCGCACGTGGGGAATCGCTGAGCGTGAGCAACGCGCGCAACCGGTCGCGCACACCCTCGACCTCAGGGATCAGGCGCTCATAGGGCTGCGCCGCGCTATCAGGATAGCTGAGCACTCGCACCGCGTCACCCGCGATGGTCGTGATCGCCTCGTGGAGCTGCGCGACATGCTTATTATCACGGGCAAGATAGAGCACCGGGCTATCTCTGTCGGCTGCCAGCGCCGCGACCACATAGGGCCGCGCAGACTCGGCCACGTCGGCCAGCGCCACCGGCTCGACGCCACGCGCTAGCTGCTCACGCAGGCGACCAAACTCGGGCCGCCCGATCAACAGCGGCAGTAGTCCACTGAGTGCCACGTCTTCTCCCTATGCCTCGTCGTTGCGCGCCGGCTCTGGCTGAGTGGGCTGGCGCGGCTTCTTCTCGCGTGGTGGCGCATCGCCAGCGTTGAAGCGATTCATCGCGGCCTCCGCGCCATCGGTCAGCCACGCCAGCGCCGCATCCGCCGCGCGCTCGATGGCGATGTCGAGGGTAATGCGCTCGTCACCCCTGGGCTGCGTCAGCAAGAAGTCAACATTGCGCTCGCGCCCCCCGGCGGGCCGCCCGACACCCACCCGCACCCGGGCGAAATCGCGCACGCCGAGATGCTGGATGATGCTCTCCATCCCATGCTGGCCACCCGCGCCGCCGCGTGTGCGCACGCGCACCTGACCCAGCGGCAGGTCGAGGTCATCGCAGATGACGATCAGCTCGCTCGCGGGATCTAGCTTGTAGAAGCGCAGCAGCTCGCCGACCGGGGCGCCACTCTCATTCATGTACGTTTGCGGCTTGGCCAGCAACACTTTTTCCACTCCGATGACACCAGCGGCCAGCAGGGCGCGGCTGCGCTGAGCGTCCCACTTCCAGCCCTGGCGCTTCGCCACCGCGTCTACCGCGTCGAAGCCGACATTGTGCCGCGTGTGCGCATACCGGGCCCCTGGATTCCCCAATCCCACGATCAGCTTCATGCATTCAAATCCTCTCGCGGCACGCACGCGACCGAGGGGAGCCGCGCGCGACGGCCCCCCTGGAATGATGCCAGTTGAATTGTAGCACGCGGACCGTGCCGTGTAGCTCTGCGCCCATACCCAGGGCGCTTGCTACGCATCCGCTACCACCGCGACAACGCAACCTATGCCTTGGGGTCGCACACTGGGAGATATGCGGGCGTCTGGACGGATTCAGGCGCGCGCTGCGGCAGGCATCCGTTGGAGACATTCTCCTCTTCTCCATGAAGGACGTATTACCATGGCATCACTCTATGGCTATGGGCTCAAGGTCGGCATGCTCGACATGGCGCACGGGCGCATGAAGGATAGCTTGAAGCATCTGCTCATCCCCATGAGCTATTGGCGCACTGCCGAGTACGGCTTCGTCTTCGATGAGGCGCGCTTTCAGCCTGGCGACCGCGTCCTCGACATCGGCAGCCCCAAATTGCCCTCGCTCTTCATTGCGCACCACATCCATTCAACAGTCTATTCAACCGACATTGATAGCTACTTCATCCCCGAATACGCCGCCCTTGGCAAGTGGGAGGGCCTCAAGGACAGCGAGTTCCACGTCGAGGCGCAGGACGGCACGCAGCTCACTTATCCCGACAGCTCGTTCGACAAAGTGTATTCCGTCTCGGTGATCGAGCACATCCCCGGCGCCGGTGATTCCGCCTGCCTGCGCGAGATCGCGCGTGTGCTCAAGCCCGGTGGCTCTTGCTATATCACCGTGCCTTTCGCGCATAAGTATGAGGACCAGATGCGTCCGGCACAGAAGGTCTATTGGGCCTCGCACACCGAAGACGACGGCGACGGCATGGTGTTCTTTCAGCGGCGCTACAGTGAGGCAGCGCTGCATGAGCGCTTGATCGCCCCGTCGGGACTCCGCGTGCGCAGGCTCGCCTACATCGGCGAGAAGCTGCTGCCACACGACAAGCGTGAGCTTTTCGAGCGCCTCCCCTTCGCGGTGTATGTCATGCTGGGCCTGGTGCAAACGCCGCTGGCTCACCTCTTGCTCACGCCACCCACCGATGACCTCAAGACCCTGCGCAAGCCGCTCTGCGCCTGCCTCGTGCTCGAAAAGCCGGCGTAGAGCTCGCCACAAGCAGCGGATGTTGCCCACGGGCGGCGGGGTCGTGGTACCATGCTCACATCACGCCATCCCCCAACACCCATGAGGCACACTATGCTCGATGAATCGCTCGTAGGCCACGAAACCACGTCCGAGACTGGCGACATCACGGCCGCTGATGTGGTCGCATTCGCCACCGCTATCGGAGACCCCAATCCAGCCTATCTGGATCCCGCGCATCCTGAGGCGATGCCGGTGCCGCCCACTTTCGTGACCCGCTTCCGCGTTCCCTTCGAGGAAGCCGGGCTCGATGTGGCGCACATGCAGGTGCTGCACGGCGAGCAGGAGTACATCTATCATCGCCCGCTGCGCGTGGGCGATCGTCTCACCGTGCGCCATCGCATCGCCGCCATCAAGCAGTCGCCGGCGCGTGCCATGAGCATTATGACCATCGAGCAGCTCATTGATGGACTCGACGGCGAGCGGTTGGGCCTCGGCACGAGTGTCGTCATCGTGCGCCAGGGCTCGGCAGACGCGAGCGCGACCAGCGCGCCGGGCAAGGTGATGCCCGCGCCAGAGGGTGAGCGCATCCCCACGCTGACCAAGACCGTCACTCAGGCGCAGATCAACGCCTATGCCAATGTCTCGCAAGACCATAACCCCATCCATGTGAATCCAGAGGTGGCCACCGCTGTCGGCCTCGGCGGCACGATCGCGCATGGCATGCTGAGCATGGGCTTCCTCGGTGAGCAGCTCACCACGTGGGCGGCCAGCCAGAGGGGCGAGGAAGGGTGGGTGCGCCGTCTGCGAGTGCGCTTCCAGGGGATGGTGCGCCCCGGCGACACGGTGAGCTGCCAGGGCGCGCTCGGTGAGCGGGCGGGCGCGCGCCAGCCTCTCGCCGTCTGGGTCGACAATCAGCGCGGTGAGCGGGTCATCACCGGCGATGCGGATGTGATGCTCGGCGTGTGACTCGACCGGAGCAGGGGTCCCGAAGCGGCTACTTGCTCAGTGTGACGATGGCGGCGCCTGGGGCGCGCTCGCGCTGATGGGTCGGCTGCGCCTGTGGGGACGACGGCAGACCAGCCCAGAGATGGTGCGCCGCATACGCTCGCCATGGCCGCCAGGCTTGGGCGTGGCGCTCGACCGTGTGGGGATCCCCCGGCAGACCGTGGCGCTCGAAGGCATGGCGCAGGGCAAGATCGGCGGCAGGGAAGGCGTCGGGGTCACCGAGGGCGCGCATGGCGATATAGGACGCCGTCCATGGACCAATGCCAGGGATGCGCAAGAGGTCTCTGACCGTCTCGGTCCAGTCAGCGCCGCGGCTCAGATTCAGCCCGTCATCGGCGACGGCGCGCGCCAAGCCACGCAGGGCATTGATGCGCCCCTGTGTCAGACCCAGGCCATCCATGCTGGCTGTCGCCAGCGCCTGTGGCGTGGGGAAAAAGTGCGAGAGCGCGCTCTCCGGCCGGCCAAGCGGCTCACCAGCTGCCGCGACCAGACGCCCGGCCATGGTGCGAGCACCCGCGACGGAGACCTGCTGCCCCAGGATCGCGCGCACCGCCAGCTCAAAGCCATCCACTGCGCCAGGCACGCGCAGCCCGGGCCGCGCCGCGACGAGTGGGCCTAGCAAGCGATCATTGGCCAGCACGTCGCCTATCGCGGCGGGCGCGGCGTCGAGGTCAAAGAGGGCGCGACAGTGCGCGACCAGGGGAGCCAGATCGCGCAGGGAATCCAGTCGCATGCGCAGCGCCACGGCATGCGCGCCCGCGAGCGGCTCCAGCTCGATGACACCGCGCGAGTGCGGCAGCCTGATGGTTCGCCGGTAGACGCCGCCACGCACGTCTTCGACACCGGGAAGCGCGCGATGCTCCAGATAGCCGAGCAGCGTGTGCGCGTCGAATGGTGGGCGATAGGCCAGCCGCAGCGTCAGGAGACCCTCGCCCGTGGACCGCTGT
>DASWAC010000247.1:0-4198 GCA_036391335.1 Ktedonobacterales bacterium | reverse complement strand
ATGCCCGCTGAAGAGCGCTCGCATGCGCGTGTCTTTGGCTACCTGCGGACGTCCACTCGCCGCGGGATCTCGGGCTCGGTGCTCGCGCAGCTGGAGGGTCGCCACCGCAACACCGGCGGAAGTAATGCACTTCGTGCCGCTGTGCTCGGCGCGAGTGACGGCCTGACCTCGAACCTGAGCCTGGTCATGGGGGTCGCCGGTGCTGATCTGAGCGGACACGGTATCTTCCTCACGGGAATCGCCGGTCTCCTTGCCGGCGCCCTCTCGATGGCGATAGGCGAATGGCTCTCGGTGCAGAGCGCGCGAGAGCTCAATGCGCATCAGATTGATATCGAGCGGCAAGAGCTCAAAGATGTGCCTGGCGAGGAGCAGGAGGAGCTGGCGCTAATTTACCAGGCGAAAGGTATGAGCGAGCAGGCTGCCCGAGACCTGGCGACGAGTCTGCTGAGCGACAAAGACGCCGCGTTGGATACCTTGGCGCGTGAAGAGCTTGGGATCGAACCGACCGACCTGGGCGGGTCGGCATGGCAGGCGGCGATCACGTCGTTCCTGCTCTTCGCGCTCGGGGCCGCCGTGCCGGCGGCGCCGTTTGCCTTTGGCGGTGGCCTAGTCATTACCGTCATCAGCTTGGCGCTCAGCGCGGTCGGCCTCTTCCTCATTGGCACGGGCATCACTCTCACCACCGGAGTGCCGCTCTTCAAGGCGACGAGCCGGCAGGTCGTGTTTGGGCTTGCCGCGGCGGCAATCACATTTGGTCTCGGTCGCCTGGTTGGTGGTCGAATCGGCTAGCGGCTCGCGTCGGTCGCTGCCTATTCCACCCCTGTCAATGTGATCGTCGTCGCCAGGACGTTGTCTTCAAGATGGCGCAGCGAGGTGGCGCCGGCGAGAGGCTGCGGCAGTGCCGCTGGAGATGTCGGTGGACTGCAGTGCGAGCTCAGCCTTCTCGTCTGCGGCTAACCCTCCACGTGCAGCGATAGGCGATGCCCCCCGTACGAAACCGATGAGAGGCATCTGGACAACGCATCATGCGCCGCGAGGCAGGCTACTTGTCGCGCACAGGGACCGCGCGAATTTGCTCATCCGTAATCTTCTGGTCAGCGTGCTTGGCATCGGCGTGAGCACGCCCCTTGGCAAACAACTCCTCGTCGGTCGCCGCCTCTAGCTGCTCGTGGCAAATCGGGCATTCAGCAACACGCATCACAGGATCCTTTCACCTTGCAGGCACAGCGCCCAAGCGGGCGGTAGGGAGCATCCCCGTCACGAGTATAGCGGAAACCGCTCTCTCGCACGGATGTGTGAGCTTGAGCCTGCGGGAACACGCTGCCGCACCGGCCAATGACGCCAGGGCGGCAACCGTTCATCTCCTATTCGGCGACGAGAGCAGGACGCTCCGCCGCGATGGGCTCTTCGGTTACCGGTGCCATGCGCTTGAGAGCCGTCACGTTCGGGTCGCGGCCAAGGAAGACGGCGAGCACGGCTGCGACGGCGCAAGCCAGCGTGAGTATGGTGAACGTGTCATTGAGCCCCAGCGTAGTGGCGTAGTGCTGCGCACAGGTGGCGAGCGCGGTAGCACTTTGCCCAGCGGCGCTCAGGCAGGTGGCCGCCACTCCGGTCGGTGGCTGCGTGTGAAATGATGCCGCGATCTCGCTGCCATGGGTGTGCGCCTGCTGAGTGAGGTACGCCGTTAGGGCGGCGACGCCCACTGCCGTGAAGACCTGCCGATTCACATTCACCAGCGACGAGGCCCGCGCCAGGGCCCGGTTGCTCACGACTGAGAGCGACAGGGTCTGCAAGGGGACATTGACGAGGCCAAGCGCGGCCCCACGAAGCACCAGCCAGACTTGCAGCGCCTGCCATGTCGTGCCCACGTCAAGCTGGCGCAGCCCAAGCGTCGCTATCGCCATGAGGACAAATCCGATGGTGACGATGATGCGTGGCCCCACCCGGTTGTAGAGGGCGCCCGCGGCGAAGTTGGCCACCGCGGCCCCGAGCCCCTGCGAGACCAGGATGGCGCCCGCGACCAGCGGAGTCCTGCCCTGGACGTTCTCGAAGAAGAGCGGGAGCATGAAGAGGCTGCCGAAGATCAGCGCGCCCAGCGCCCAATTCAAGAGGTTCGCCATGCTGAAGGTGTAGTTGCGGAAGAGGCGCACATCCAGCACTGGGTTGCTGACGACGAGCTCGACGACCACCAGCGCCGCCAGCAGGACGCTGCCGAGGAGCGCGAAGTGTATCACGCTCGAATCTCCCCAGCCGTGGGATCCGGCTTGCGAGACGCCGTAGGAGAGGGCGGTGAAACCAGCCATGGCCAGGACGAGCCCCACCGCGTCGAATCCTTTGCCAGCTGGCGACGCGCTGCTCGTCCCCATGGCCGCCTGCTCTGCCACGTGGCTCGGCAACACGAGCGCGGCCAGGGTCAGCGCAACGATGCCGATGGGCACGTTGATGAGAAAGATGGCCCGCCAGTCGAAGGTCGTCGTCAGGTAGCCACCGATGGTCGGCCCCAGCACAGGCGCCAGGAGGACCGCGACGCCACCAAAGGCCGAGGCAGCCCCACGCTGCGCCGGGGGGAACGCGCGGAAGATGATGGCGAAGCCGATCGGGAAGAGCGCGCCGCCGCCAATGCCCTGGGCCACACGAAACGCGATCAGCGCCTCTTTTGTCGGCGCGACGACGCACAGCGCTGATCCGATGGTGAAGAGCGCGAGGGCAGTGATGAAGACCGTTTTGGTCCCAATCCTGTCACTGAGATAGCCCGCAATGGGGATCACTGCGGCCTGGGCGAGGAAGTAGGCCGTCGCGACCCAGACGATGGTCTGGAGGTCGGTGTGAAAGTCCTGCTGCATAGGCGGCAAGGCGACGTAGACGATGCTGGTGTCCAAGACGGCCATAAAGAGGCCAAGCACGGCGACCATGGCGATCTGCCACCTGCGGTCCGTAGGCATATTCTGTCTCCCATCGGGTGACTCGGGTCACACTGGCCAAATACATGTATATACACGTATTTGGCAAAAAAAGAGCGCTCAGTCGGTGTCCGTCAGCTCGGTGACAGCCCGCAGCCCCGCGAGA
The DNA here is from genome assembly GCA_036391335.1 of Ktedonobacterales bacterium. Lineage (GTDB taxonomy): Bacteria > Chloroflexota > Ktedonobacteria > Ktedonobacterales > JADMIN01 > DASWAC01. Next base: position 1,132 of record DASWAC010000247.1, on the reverse strand, counting down.
AGCGCGCGGTAGCGCTCCTCTCCCAGCCCTGTCACGACCTGCTCTTGCGCCGCACGCCAATAGGGCAGCGTTGTCTTGAGTGCCGCACGTCCACGCGCAGAGAGGGTCACGATGCGGGTGCGCCGATCCGCACCTGGCTCAATGGTGATCAGCCCTTGCGTTTCGAGTGGCTTCAGGTTCCGCGCCAGCGTGGTTCGATCCATGACGAGGTCCTCGGCCAGCCTGGTAAGCGTGACCTCACCCGCCACCGCGATCTTCGCTAGCGTGCCAAATTGGCTCATCCGCAAACCCGCTGGCTGGAGGATGCCGTTATACAGCTGTGTTACTGCCCGCGCTGCCTGGCGCACATTCAGACAGACACACGCCGCGGTCATGGCGGCCATCTCGGCGGTGCTGGGCGGGTTGTCAGACGGTATGGTAGGTTCCATGGTTAGGAGTATATACGCATATATAGGGGTGTCGTCAAGACCCATGGCGTGAATCTTCGTTTCACGAGGTGATATCCTGATAGCCAGTGGATCCGCAGGTGTGTCAGTGTGGGCGCTGAAAGAGAATTTGGGTGGCGAAAGAGAACATCACCAAGCCTGTGCGGGCTGCGTCCTTAGGGATGGCCTGGGTGCGTGTAGCGAGGCGCATCCTGAGGGAGGGAAGGCCGTCGCACTATGATGGACTGCCCATCACGGAGCTCACACATGTGCTGCTGGATATCGCGAGCCCGAATCCCGACGACGCGATCATCGCCAGGTATGCCGATCGGGAGCGGCTGGCGTGGATGCAAGCCAACTTCCGAGATCATGCGCAGGTGGCTGCGCTGGGCAACGCCGATAGCTATGCCACACGTCTCTATGACTACGGGCGCAAGGGACGAGATCAGATTGCCTGGGTGATCGAGCGGCTGCGCCAGGATCCTCTCTCGCGCTCGGCCACCATCACCACCTTTGAGCCACTGACCGACTCCACCTATATTCCGTGCATCAGCCTGCTGGACTTTTGGCTGCCCGATGGCGCGCTCGAGCTCGTGGTTTATGCGCACAGCATAGACTTTGGCGCGAAAGGCTACGGAAATCTGGTAGAGCTCGCGGCCATTCAGCAGCGTGTTGCGCAGTCCCTGGGGGCGCCCATGGGCCACCAG
>DASWAC010000246.1:0-8797 GCA_036391335.1 Ktedonobacterales bacterium | reverse complement strand
GGCTGGGGCTCTCGCTGTGCAAGCAGGTGATCAGCCTGCATGGCGGCGCTATCTGGGCCGAGAGCGCGTCGGAGCACGGGACCGCGATTCACTTTGTCTTGCCGCGCACCCATGGCGCTGAGCTTCTCGTCAACCATGCATACCTTCCTGAGAAACAAGAGGACCGACATGCCCGCTAAGCAAACGACCATTCTCGTGGCCGACGATGACCCTCAGCTCTTGCGCCTGATGACCCGCAATCTAGAGCTCGCGGGCTATACTGTGCTGCCTGCGGTCGACGGCGCCGAGGCGCTCGACCTCGCCGAGACGACCCGTCTCGACCTCATCATCCTCGATGTCATGATGCCTCGCATGGACGGATTCACCGTCAGCCAGCGCGTGCGCGAGTTCTCCGCCGTGCCCATCATCATCGTGACCGCGCGAGGGCAAGACCAGGATAAGGTGCGCGGGCTCGATCTCGGCGCGGATGACTATCTCACCAAGCCGTTTAGCGTTGAGGAGTTCCTCGCGCGGGTGCGCGCCGTGCTGCGGCGCTCGCAATATGTGGACGAGAGTGTGAGCCCGGGCCAGGCGATGTATGCCATCGGCGACCTGGCGATCGACTTCGCCAGATATACCGTGACCATGGACAGTCGCGACATCTCGCTCACGCCGGTGGAATATAAGATGCTGGCCTATCTGGCGCGCAACGCGGGCCGCGTGCTCACCCAGGATCAGCTGCTCGAGCATGTCTGGGGCGATGCCTATCTGGGCGAGAGCCACCTGTTGCAGGTGAATGTGAACCGGCTGCGTCGCAAGATCGAGCCCGATCCAACGCATCCGAAGTACATCCTCACTCGCGTTGGCGTGGGCTACATGCTGCCGCGCAGCACGGACGCCTGACTGCTCGCTGTGACGAATATGTGAGGCGTCGCCCGCCAGATGTGAGAGGCATGTGAGAGCGCGTACCTATGCTATTGGTGAAGTGAGGGGCCGCTGGAGTCCCTCCAAATCATGAGTAGCATAGAGTTGAGGGCTTATCACATGGGAGCACAGCTTCGAGAGCCGCAGACTGGCGCTGACGGCTCTTCTTCGTCTCTGGAGGGCCAGCGGGCATCGGTGACGGAAGCTATTCGCCGGCGCTGGGCGGCTGATCTGACGCATGCACGCACTTGGGGAGGCACGCTATCCGGACGTGTGCGGCGGTGGGCGGCGGTTGACCGGACGGCATGGATCACTCGGCTGACGTCGCCGCTCGCGCTTCTCGCGCTGGTGATCCTGGTGCTCGCCGGAGTCGGCAGCTATGCGCTGTTTGGCGGCTTCTCAGCGGCACCCGCCACGACCGGGACCCACACCATGAATGGCGGCAGCTCCGCGCAGACGGTCAGCTATCCTGAAGCCACGGTGAATACAGGCCTGCAGCCCGCGAAATACGTCCTCGACAGCGATGGGGCGAAACACTTTACCCTCACGGCCAAAGAAGTGATGTGGGAGGTCATCAAGGGGAAGCGTGTGCATGCGATGACGCTCGACGGCATGGTGCCCGGCCCGATGATTCGCTTCACGGCGGGCGACCACGTGCGCATCACCATCGTGAATCAGATGTCGCAGGCCACGGCGCTCCATCTGCATGGCTTGCAGCTGCCCACGACCGCCGATGGCGTGCCTCCGCTGGGACAGAAGCCAATCGAGCCGGGGCAGAGCTTCACCTATGATTTCGTCTCGCAAGATAGCGATGCGGGCACGCACTGGTATCACAGCCACTACAATGACCTGCAGCAGGTCGGCGCCGGACTCTATGGCGGCCTGACCGTAGATCCTCGACCCGGCACGGTGGAGGCTCAGCAAGACTTCAAAACTGATGTAGACCAGACCCTCTTCGTGGGCATGCTCGGCGGCTACTATGTCATCAATGGGCATTCCTTCCCCGACACGCAGGTCATCCATGTGAAGCAAGGACAACACGTCCGCTTGCGTCTGGTCGGGGCCGACACCGCCCTGATTCACCCGCTGCATCTGCACGGACACACCTTCCAGGTGATCGCCTCGGGGGGCCATATGAATCCCAGCCCAGTGTGGAAGGACACGCTCGATGTCTCGCCTGGTGACACCTATGATGTCACCTTCGATGCTTGGGCGCCTCCGGGCAGCGCGTATCCCCTGCACTGCCACATCCTTGGCCATCTGATGAACCCCGGCCAGGCGAGCATGACCGAGATGGGTGGCATGATCGCCCTGGTGCAATACGACAAGTGATCCTTGCGCGCAATGCGCACATTCATAACGCCCCCGTGCTGAAGCGCGGAGGAAAGGTAAGGAGAGCCACCATGTTCAAGAAAGTGCTGATCCCCCTGGATGGATCGGAGCGGAGTGAGCAGGCGATCATTCCCGCCGCACGCATCGCGCGTGCCCACGGCGCCGGGGTCCTTCTGCTCCAGATCGTGCAGATGCCAGTCGTCTATGGTCCCTATGGCGCGGGGGTTCCCGGAGCGCTAGACGAGAGCATCGAGAACGAGCGTAACCTGGCCAGGGAGTATATGGCAAAGCTCGCCCAGTCGACCCCATTGCAGGGCCTGCACGTGGAAACCCTGGCGCCGATTGGGCTGCCTGCACCCAGCATCATTGACGCCGCCTCGTCGCAGCACGCGGACCTCATCGTCATCGCCAGCCACGGCCGCACCGGCATGGGGCGCTGGCTGCTCGGCAGTGTAGCGCAGCAAGTCGCGCGGAACGCCGCGAGTCCCGTGTTGATCATCCGCACGAACGGCAAGACACGCGGCGCGACGTCCCCCGTGGACCACGTGACACGCGCGCTGGTGGGTCTCGATGGCTCCTCACGCGCCGAGCAAGCGCTGGAGCCGGCGGTGGATGTGCTCATGGGGCTGGCCGCGCCAGGGAAGGGAGCCCTGCACCTGACACAGGTCATAAGCTGGCTGCCAGACTCCCCACTGGGCAACCGCAAGGAGCTGGCGATCGAGACCTCGCGTGACTACCTCACGGCGGTGGCCCAGCGCGTAAGCTCCGAGCGCGAGAAGGACCTCGCGAGTCACGCCACCTGGTCGGTAGTTGTAGATCACGATCCGGCTGCCTCGCTGATCCGGACGGCGGAGGCTGGGGAAAGTGCGGAAGGCGCTGGCCCCGCCGAGGCGTGCGATCTGATCGTCGTGGCGACGCACGGATATTCCGGGCTGATGAGATGGGCGATGGGCAGTGTCGCGGAGCGCGTGCTGAGCCACACCACCCTGCCAATCCTGATCGTCCGCGTGCGAGATGGCGCCGAGTAAAGTCATCGGGGCTGGCGGTAATGGCCTGGCGTGATGTCAGTCCGTCATCGCCGGCTCCAGCAGCGGCAGCAGCACATGGAAGGTCGAGCCCTGGCCCTCCACCGAATCGAACCAGATGCTGCCGCCATGCGCGGCGAGCAGCTCGCGGCTGAGATAGAGTCCCAGGCCGGTACCGTCGATACCGTGTTCCTGAGCATTGCGAGCACGGGAGAACCGCTCGAATATCGTCGGCTGCTGGTCGGCGGGAATGCCGAGACCATGGTCCTGCACGATGATCTCGGCCATACGCGTGCGCTGTCGCTTGGGCCCAGGCCCCTCTACCGCTTGCAGAGTCACAGTGATGGGGCCGCCATCAACACTATACTTAATGGCATTGCTCAGCAGGTTATGCAGCACCTGCTCGACGCGCCGCACGTCGAGATCCGCGACGAGTGGCTCGTCCGGCACGGCAAGGTGAATCTGATGGTGAGCCGTGGTCGCCTGCATGCGGCGGCAGATGCGGCGTGCCAGAGCGACCAGATCGTGCGGCTCGCGCGACAGCTGCAAGCGCCCTGCCTGGAGCTTGGTGACATCCAGCAGGTCATCGGTGAGCGCGGTGAGCCGGGTCATCGCGGAGGCGATATCCCGCAGCGCCTCTTCCTGCCAGGAATCCAGTGTGCTCGCATCAGATGGCACCGCCGTTTCATCGGGCACCCGCAGCAGCATCTGCGCATAGCCGCTGGCCACCGCGATGGGCGTGCGCAGCTCATGCGCCGCCAGCGTCACGAATTCGTCTTTGACACGCTCGGTTTCCTCCAGCATGGTGACATCTTGATACACCACCAGCACCATGCGCTCCTCGGCATTCTTGGCCCCCACCTGGCCATGGGCCGCCTCACCTCTGTTCGTGGCACTGGCGCTCGTGAAGAGCGACGCCGGCAGCGGCACAGCCGTCACCAAGACAGGCACCGAGATGCCATCGGCGCGCGTGACGCGCAGCTGGGCCTGCACGATCTGCTCCCCGGTGCGCAGCGCCCGCAGGGTGGGAATTTGCTCCACAGGGCAGGGCTGGCCGGTCGGCCCGAAGAACCGAATGCCCGATTTGCTGATGAAGTTCGCCATTGTCTGGTCGGCACTCCAGGTCGCTCCCCACAGATTGGCGGCGGCGCGATTGGCCAGCACGAGCCGTGCCTGGGGGCCGCGCGCGAGGAAGACCCCCGATGGGAGCTGGTCGAGCACTGTTTGTAGCAGGTGCAGGTGCGACTCCGCCGCACGCACCGACGCCTGCAAGGCCGTCTCCAGCTGCTTTCGCGCGGTGACGTCGCGAATGATGGCCATGACGAGCGTGCTATCCTCGACCTCGATGGGGCTGAGGCTGATCTCGACAGGAAATTCACTGCCATCACGCCGTCGCCCAAAGAGGCTCAGCTTTTCACCCATCGCTCGTGCGTGCGGGGCCAACGCGTAGTGCGCCCGGTGCTGCGTGTGCGCCATGCGCAGTGACTCCGGGATGAGCAGCTCGACCACCTGGCCCAGTAGGTCGCTTCGGTCATAGCCAAACAAGGTCTCGAGCTGGCCGTTCACAAGGATGAGCGCGCCATGGTGATCAACTACAGCCAGGGCGTCTGGGGCCGCCTCGAAAAGATGCGGCGCCAGCAGCGTGGCCATCGCCCCGGAGGAGCTCGGCGTCGTGCCCCCATGCGCGGGATGTGCGCTTTGTGGCCTCGGCACGGGCGTACGGCTGACTGCATTGTCAGCCCCGTTATCGTTATTATGGGGTATGGTTGAGCGACGTTGCTTCACAGGATTCCCCCTCGTCAACGCAGGTTACGAGTCGTCCCACCTTCACATGATACCGCAGATGATAGCGGTCACTCATGAAGCGGGAGAACGCTCGAGCTAGAGTTGGCGAAATGCGTCCCGCACCAGATTGTCCGGCTGGCTCATGGTCAGGCGCCTAGTGGTTACCGTCACCCTGGCCATTATTGTGGCGCACCACCGCGAGGACTGCTGCCGCCAGCACATTGCGTCCGGCTACTGAGGGATGGATGTCACACCCGCCACCCAGCGGTGGAGGCAGCGCAATGCGCAGGCCCGCCGCGCAGGTATCCCCGTTGTGCGAAGCCGCCGCGAACGCGCCGAATCCATCGGCGATGGCGCCTCCCCACGCGAGAGTGCGGCTGATGATCACCGCATTGAGCTGGCCAATGACCGCTGTGGTGACCTGATCACCATAATTGAGCGAGTAATACGTCAGCGCGACCAGCTGATGCGTATATTTTGCAGTGTTGCGGATGGCGCCATAGATAGTGTCGAGGTTGGCCGACACCGTCGCCAGCAAGCCTGGCAGATGCGCCTGCACGCAGCTGACGCTGCCGCCGCACTGGTGCTGCAAGACAAAGAGGTCATTGGCTCCGATGTCAATGCTGATCAGCCGCGTGTGCGGATGCGACTCGATGAACTGCACCGCGTAAGCGAGCTGATCGGTGCTATAGCCGGTGTGAAGCGAGAAATTGGCGCGATAGAACCGGCAGCCGTTATCTGTGCCGGTCAACGAGATGAACCCGCCAGTGGCCTCCCCAGGGCAAGCCGCGTTGGTGAGGTGCTCGTCGAGCGCAGTGGCGACGGGCGAGGGGTAGCCAATGAAATTCGCTTCTCGGTGAGGGTCGAGCAAGGGACTATAGCCAAAGGCCACCGAGTCGCCCAGGGCCAGGTAATCTTGCTCGCGACTCGGATCACCGGCGGCAGAGGCACGCAATGCCGGAACGGCGACGAAGGCGGTGAGCAGCAGCGTGATGACGGCAACCGCGGAGACGATCCAGCGCACATGGGATCGGAGCATGAGACTCCTCCTCGTGAGGTTAAAGATGCGGGAGGGAAGCGGCTAAGGGGCAAAGCCGTCGGGGAGCGCCATGCGGCAACGGTGCCGTTATTGCGCTGGTGACTTTTCTCCGAGTGACGCACAACAGGGAGCATGCCCGGTGGAAATGGTTCATGCCGACTCAAAAGCCACACCACAGCTTCTATGAGTATATCACTGAGGCGACCAATGTACAGATCCTCCGCGCGGGCCGCGCTATGCGTATGGTCAGATGGCACTTTGGGATCCACTGTGCTGCCAGTCGCGAGTGGAGAGCCCGAGCGGCAAAAGGAGCGCGTGATGCCCATGTCCAGCGAGACGACGATTCTCTATCGCCCAACGGGTGAGCACGAGCTGGCGCTCATCCGTGAGTCCGGCTTCAAGGCCTTTCCACCACGCCTCTCGTGGCAGCCCATCTTCTATCCTGTGCTGAACGAAGCCTATGCCACGCAGATAGCCCGCGACTGGAACGCCAAAGATGGCAAGCGGGGCTACGTCACGCGCTTCGCTGTTACGTCGGCATCGCTCGCCAGCTACGAAGTGCACCAGGTGGGCAGCGCGCTGCATCAGGAATACTGGATTCCCGCCGAAGATCTCGACACCTTCAACGCGGCTATCGTCGGACTCATCGAGGTCATCGCCGAGTTCTAGGAAACCTCTCACCATCATCTAACTCAGATGGTCTGGATATGATATACTGCTGGCATGAAAGACAGCAGCCTCTCCTCGTCGTCCTATGTGGTCTTGGGCCTGCTAGCGACCCAAGGACCCATGACGCCCTACGACCTCAAGAAGTGCGTTGACGCGTCGATCGGCTATTTCTGGGATTTCCCCCGTGCGCAGCTCTATGTCGAGCCAGAGCGCCTGGCGGCACTGGGCTTCCTCACTGAGGAGCGCGAGCCCGAGGGCCGCCGCCGCCGCACCTATCATCTCGCCGAGTCTGGCCGGGCCGCGTTGCTCGCCTGGCTGCGCGAGGACGCGACCGCCAACGTGCAGATGCGCGATCCCGGCCTGCTCAAGCTCACGTTCGCACAATTCCTCTCGCATGACGAGCTCATCGCTATGGCCCAGCAGCAGCGGGATATCCATACCCAGCGCCTCGCCGTATATGAGACAATTCTTCCACGGATAGAGCATCAGGCCGAGGAAGCCTTCGCCTTCGCCACGCTGCGCATGGGTCTGCTCTACGAGCGCGCTGCGGTCACCTATTGGGAAGACATCATCGCCCGCCCGCCAGCGCTGGCTGCCGAGAAGAAGTCGGGAGACTGACATGACGAGCTATGCCTCGATGCGCGTTGCCATTGCCGATGGCGTGGCTGAGGTCACGCTGGTAGGCCCCGGCAAGGGGAATGCGATGGGGCCAGATTTCTGGCGCGAGCTGCCGCAGGCGTTCGCCGCACTCGACACGGATGATGCCGTGCGGGCTGTGGTGCTGCGAGGTGCGGGGCAGCATTTCTCCTATGGTCTCGACCTGCCTGCTATGATGAGTCAGCTCGCCCCAGGTGACCACCGCGCGGCCGATCGCACGCGATTGCTCGACATGATAGCCGCGATGCAGGGCGCCGTCACCCAGGTGCAGGCGTGCCGCAAGCCAGTCATCGCGGCGGTGAGTGGCTGGTGCATTGGCGGCGGACTCGACCTCATCGCGGCATGCGACGTGCGGCTGTGCTCCGCTGACGCGCGATTCAGCCTGCGTGAGGTTCGCGTTGCCATGGTTGCCGACATTGGCAGCCTTCAGCGCTTGCCGCCGATCATTGGCGAGGGCAACACACGCGAGCTGGCGCTCACCGGGAAGGACATCACCGCCGAGCGGGCGCTGCGCATAGGCCTCGTCAACGAGGTCCTCGCCAGCCCGGCTGAGCTCTTCGAGGCGGCCGGAGCCATGGCGCGGCAGATCGCGGAAAATCCGCCGCTGGTGGTGCAGGGCATCAAGCGGGTGATGAACGAGACCCAGGGGAAGTCTATCGAGGAAGGTCTGCGCTATGTCGCGGCGTGGAATGCGGCGTTCCTCCACTCACATGACCTGGCCGAGGCCATCAGTGCGTTCCTCGAAAAGCGCGCCCCACACTACACCGGACACTAGGCGGACGAATCTCTCACAAGGAGCCCCCTCATGCGACTCGGCCTGAACATCGCGTATTCCATCTCGAATGGCACCGGCGGCATTGACCTGGCGCTGGAAGCCGATAAGCTGGGCTATTCGTCCGTGTGGACCGCCGAAGCCTATGGGTCAGATGCGATCACGCCACTCGCGTGGATCGGCGCGCTGACGAAGCAGATCAAGCTGGGCAGTGGCATCATGCAGATGCCTGCGCGCACCCCTGCCATGACAGCCATGACCGCCGCGACCCTCGATCTGCTCAGCGGCGGGCGCTTCTTGCTGGGGCTCGGCCTCTCAGGTCCGCAAGTGGTGGAGGGCTGGCACGGCGTGCCCTATGGGAAGCCCCTTCAGCGCACGCGAGAATATATCGAGCTGGTGCGCCTGATGCTGAGCCGCGAGAAGCCCGTCGAATATCATGGCCAGGAATATCATGTCCCCATCGAGGATGGCACGGGCCTCGGCAAGCCGCTCAAGCTCATCCTCCATCCGGTGCGCCCAACCATCCCCATCTATCTCGCGGCCATCGGCCCCAAGAACATCGAGCTCTGCGGTGAGCTAGCCGACGGCTGGCTTCCCTTCATGTATTCCCCTCAG
>DASWAC010000245.1:0-1859 GCA_036391335.1 Ktedonobacterales bacterium | reverse complement strand
CTTTCACTTTAGGGATGTCACGCCCCATGAAGCGTAGGCGTGCCAGCCTGTCTGATGCAACGAGCGATGAGCCGCGAGCCGACCGAGGGGCTTTTGACGTGCCTTGTCGGGTCATGCCGCATGATTAGTACCTAGGTCAGTAGCCCAGTGGTACTGAAATATCCCCAGCGTATCCACGACGTGCGCACAACTTATAGACGCATCATCCTCAGGGACCGCTATCCCTGATTATTTCTGGCCGCTCGCTATTTTCGCGCTCATAACAAGCACATCAATCAGCCCATTTGGCTGCTCCCCGTCCTAGGCACACGCTCAGCGCCTATGAGCCCTGGCTTCACGCGCTCACAGAGGTGGAAATTGCACCTCAGCAAGGCAGCTCAGCGGCATTTGACAGAGCCACCCCTTGTGGAATACTTTATCCCCTGCCACCCGCGCGACCGGCCAGCATTTGCCAGCGCGGCGCGTGCCCGGTTTTCCCCACGGGCCGTGCCCAAGCAAGATAGCTGGCGAACGCTCACGCGCCTCAATTCTGTGCGCAGGCGAATCTTTAGTGCGCGGCACGTGGCAGGTTTCCGTCTATGGAGGTTTGCCCCTATGGGACAGCAAAACGCGTCAGCACTGGATATCTCTCTCAATCCCGCTGACAACGAGAAGGCCCTTCCGCTACCAGGATGGCTGACGAAGGTGTATTTCATCTTTCCAATCGTCCTCTACATTCCGGATGTGATCTTCAACTACTTTGTCTATTCCGATGGGCTGACTGCGGTCAATTCCAACCCGATCGTGCAGGCGGGCCAGGTGCTGCTCTGGGCGTTCCTTTCGGTGGGCGTCGTCGGCATGGCCTATCTGCTCTCGGTGCTCGCGCCCTGGCACTGGGGACGCGGCAACCATGTGCAAGCGATCTTCTGCGGCTTTGGCGTCATCATCGCCACGGCGATCACCACCTGGAACAGCCTCGCCTTCCGCAGCACAGGCTTCCATGAGTTCGCCACCGACACGTGGCTCTATGGCATATTCCCGTCGCTGCAATCCGCCCACATCAGCCTAACCATGGTGCTCGTGGCCGTCGCGCCGCCCTTCTGGGGTCTCTTTTGGGCGGTCGTGCAGCCGACTCAGGGCCGCCAGACCCTGGCGCAGCGCCAAGCGAAGCATGCTGAGCAGCTGCTGCAGGTGCAGCATGAGGCCGAGCTGAAGCGCATCCGTGCCGAAGCCAACGCGACGGTCCGTGAGGCCCAGCTGCGTGGCATGGCACAGACCGCTGTCGCCGCACGCGATCAGGCCGGACAGCTCTTCCGCAAGAAGGGCGAGACGGGTGAGCAGCCCGCCGTTGCCGCCGAGACCGAGTCGCCAGAGGACCGCCCGGCGAATGTCGTCTCTATGCCCAGCTTCACGCCGAGTCGTAGCACAGAGCGCGGCACGGTGGTGATGAACTCGATGGCCGCTCCCACTCACACCCCACGCGTAGCCCCGGCCAAGGGCGCGCTGGTCTCACAGCCCAGCCTGATGAGTGACGTCTCTTCAGGGCAGGCTGGCCGCCCGCAGGCAGACGTGGTCGAGCCGATGACCGGCACGACAGGCCCTCGCCCGGCCGTGCGCCGTGCCGCTGACCCCAGCCCGCTGCTGCGCGCGATGAATGAGCCCTCGCCAGCCTTCGTGAGTGCGGTGCGCGGCGCGTGGGACGAGCTGAGCGCCAACAAGACCAAGGTGACGCAGAAGGAGTGGGCGACCGCGGTGGCCTCGAAGCTCCAGGTGGATGAGGTGTCGGCGAAGGCGATCATCAACCGGGTGCGCGAGTCCGAGCGCGCCAATAAGGCGGCAGGGCGCAGCTAGCCTGTGTCACGAGGTCCCAGGTCTCACGG
>DASWAC010000244.1:0-4076 GCA_036391335.1 Ktedonobacterales bacterium | reverse complement strand
CTCAAGAAACGATTGACCTAGGCCCCAGGTTTGCGGCCCATCCAGACGCTTTTGCCCTGCGCGTCAGAGGCAGGTCAATGATCGAGGATCTGATCGATGATGGCGATCTGATCGTGGTCGTGCCCACCAAAGAGGCGCGCGATGGCGAGATGGTTGTCGCGGTGCACAAGCCGTTCGGCGATCATGGCGCCGCGACCCTCAAGCGCTTCTATAAGGGGCGCCGCCGCGTGCGCCTTCAACCGGCGAATTCCGCTGTGGAGCCAATCCTGGTCACCGCGCGCGATTGGAACTTGGAATGGGAAGTGCAGGCCAGAGTGATCGAGGTCATCCGCCGCACTGATGCCTATCACGCTGAATGACCGGCGTTCACGAGGGGCCTTGGGCCAGAATCTACAGCGTCTTGAAATGTCGCCGCTGAGTCCGCCGGCGTGGCTTCACGCGGCGAGGCGGAACGGCGGATACTGATCGGTCACCAGGATCAGCGCATACGCGACGACGCGATTGTGCCAGCGAATGACGCCCTCGACGAAGTCGAAGAGGCCTCGCGGATAGCGCTCGGTAAACAGGATGGCGAACCACGCGATGATCACGGCGACGAGCGCTGCCAGGTAGAGGAAGAACAGGGCCACATAGTGTGGGATCGCCAGGAGCCACTTCACCAGGGGAAGCCAGCGGTTCAGATCGCGCTGGACGTCGGGGTAGGGGTAGTCGAGATGGACGGCCTGTGACTCATCCGTGGCGGGATAGTGGTCATCCATCAACAGCAGGTAGACTCCCACCCGATTGCTGAATCGCAACAACTCTAGGTTCCAGTCGAACCACCAGCGCGGGTATTTCTGGCGGAAGACGATCATGAGCAAAGGGGCGAAGAAGAGCAGGCCGCCGGCCCCTGCCGCCACCGCCGCCGTCCTGTTATCGCGCGTGCTCCATTCCCAGGTTCCTCCGGCCACGCTCCCCGACACGATGAGAATGGGGATGGCGACGATCAGCCGGAAGAATGTCGTGAGCCGGTCGAGCGGCCGGTCCGGGTAGTCGACCGAGAACTGCACAGGGTAGGTCACCGGTTGCATGGCATGCTCCCTTCGTGGGTCAGAGTCCCTTGAGTCAGGGAAGGAGCGCACATAGCGGGATGGTGCGCGGCGGTTGGGCGCTGCGGCTCGCTCACGCCTGTGGCTCCCGGCTCAGGCGACGCGCTCGCATCTGCGAGGTCCTTGCCGCCTCAGTATAGGCATGATCGTGACATGCAGTCAAAGAGCCGCCAGATGATGGCGGAGTGGGCCTCGGGAGTCGGCGATGTCCGCGCTATGTGCGGCTGCGCCAGGAGGCGGGGAACAGCATGCGTCGCACGCTGAGCAGGGTCGAGAGCGCCGTGAGCTAGAAGATGACCGCTGTGCCCGGCCCAACGATGCAGCCGGCTCGTGTGGCGGGCCTGGTGGGATGGCAGTCCGTCCCATCATGATCTGCTTAGAGTCGCATACGCGCCGCTGGCTTCGCGCAATACGCGCCTTGCCTGGCGGTAGGCCCGGGGAGAGTTCCGCAGAGATCGTGTGAGCACGACTCCGATCGTGGCCCCATAGACCACATGGCCAAGCAAGCTCAGCGTGAAGCTGGTCGGTGTCAGGCGGAACATCGACTCCTGGCCATTTGGCGCGAGCAGCAAGGTCAGCATCAGACAGCCCCAGATGGCCAGTCCATAGCCGATGGCTGCCAGCCAGCAGCGCAAGCGCGGTCGGAGCAACGAGTAGCCCACCGTGAAGGCCATGCCCATGCCGCCGCCGTCACCTAGATAGCGGTAGAGGTATCCCATCAGCCAGCTCGGGTGTGGCGTGTTGAGCAGCCATCCGCCGATATTGGGGATGAAGTCTCCCCAAATGCCGAGTGCAATAAACGGAGCCCGCATGCCGTCGTACAGCGTGACGGCGATGATCCCGATGCCGAAGCCCTTGAGCGCCAGCGTGCCATAGCGGGGAAAGCGGATCCCCAGCAGCACGCCAAGCCCGGCCGCTGGCACGACCACAACCCAGGCACTGATCCAGAGCGGAAGAAAGCCCATCAGCGAGATGGCCAGCGCCGTAATCGGAGCGAATCCAATCGCGAAATAGGCGACACTCATGGCGATGTCGGCGAACCGCTGTCTCGCCATGGCAGAGGATGCCGCGGCGCCTCGATATCCCCGCGGCGTGAGGGTATGCATGGCGCGGTGTGACTTCATGGTGGAGGATAGCATGAGGGGATCTCCTCTCGCGGCGCAGCGCTGTGGTTCCTGGGGGTATTGCCGTACAGGTGATTACTCTGGGGTGGTTCTGTCACTACCAGGGTATCCGCCGCGACCGTTCAGAGGCAGTGTCGCTCATCACACTTCCTGTGTGCGCTCCGTCACACACCAGCAACGTAGGCAATCTTCCCGGCCGTTGATGCTGCCGTCTGCTTCTACCTCGGCAGACGATGGCGCGCGGCTGGCCGGTCGGTGTGAATAGTCAGGCTATGTGCCGCTCTAGAGCACCTTCAACATGAAGGTCATGCTCGCGCTCGCTGACGTATCGCCTTTCTGAGCATGCACCATGACACTGATCTCGCTGTGGCAGACCGCATCGGGCGTCCATGACCAGGAGACATCGCCACTGGCAGGCGCTACCTGGTCAGCAAGTGGGTGCTTGAGCGCCTTTCCCGAGCAAGAGGTCACCGAGATCGAGACGGTAGCGCCAGGCGTGGTGCGCGCGCAGACCTTGGCATAGGAATAGTCGGTTCCTGAGGCACAAGTGATCGTCACGGCTACCTCAATGGAGGCGCTGGCGGCGCTCGGGATGGCGGTGGGCGTCGCCATAACAGCAGGCGGTGCGGTGGGTTGCCTGAGCGCGGCCGCGATCGCATGCGTGGCGGTCGGGCTGGATGAGGCACTGCCGGCGCTGGCCGCACCGCCAAATGGGTCACTGCAGGCGCCGCCGACGCAGATCAGCATGGCCACGGCAAGCGAGACGGCGATGATGTTGCCCTTGGTCGAGGGGGTCGCGTAGCGTGTGAGTGCCGTGACGAGCAGTGATCCTAGCTTGGCGAGTGGAGCGCTCCATCGGGGCGCGAGTTGATCCATGGACTCATCCTCATGGGCATGCAAGAGGAAAGGAAATCAGGCATCTGGAATGGGGCTTGTATCTCATGACGGCTGATAGGTGACCTGGGTTACGTGAGCGCTGTCCCTATCCCCTCTCATCGAGCAGGGTCCCCAAGAGGATGAGGGCTCCCATGGACTGGTGGTGAGCGTGAGAGGGCGCTGCATGAGAGCGAATTATAATCCCATGGCGAGCTTGGGGGGAGCGAGGGACACCGGCTTGCGAGCTGCCACGGGGCTATGACGATATACCTGCTTGATTGCGCCATGCCGTGGCCAGCAATTATCATGAGGTGACCTGACGCGAGCCTGCGGCAGACTAGCTCATGGATATGACATGAAAGCGATGCCTTCCCGAACACGAGCAATACTCACCACAGCGGCCCTCATGCTCGCTGTGCTCATGGGGATGATCGCGGTTCCTGGCAAAGGCGCTTCGGCCGCTTCGCTCGCGCCACATGGAGCGCCGACAGATGGCACGGGAACCTATGAGAGCTGCGACCCCCATGTGATCGAGTGCGTATTGCATCTCGATACCCTGGCTCAGGCCGGATTCAAGGTCGTCATCAATTACAGCCAGTTTACCTGGGATGCCACCATCACCGATCAACAGGCCTACGCCGCGCATGCCGCTGAGCTTGGCATGAAAGTCATCTGGCCGGTTAACCAGTTCATCTACTCATCGAACGACGACACTACCCTTTCCTCGGCATTTCCCATCATGACGAGCTCGTTGAAGGCGAGTGGGGCATGCCAGCTCGACCCGGCGACCAATTATGGCTTTGTCCTGTGCTTCGCGGCCGTCGTCAAGTCTCTGCCGGGCACCTGGGGCTACTACATCGGGGATGAGCTCCCTTCCAGCCAGGAGCAGATGGTGCGGATGGTGGTGGACACCGTCGTGAATGTCGATCCCACACATCCGCGCCTCTATGTGGCTGGTGATTCCGGTGGCCGGGTCAACTCCGACACG
>DASWAC010000243.1:0-1970 GCA_036391335.1 Ktedonobacterales bacterium | reverse complement strand
GTGATGGGCCTGCCACTGCTGCTGGCCGGATGTGCCAGCACGAGCAGCCCTACCACGCCCGCCGCCTATGCGCACCCCAAGCAGGGTCCCGCGCATATCTTCGTCGTCGTGATGGAAAACCATGCCACCGACCAGATCGTGGGCAACACCGCCGACGCGCCGTACATCACGCAGCTTGCCGCCAAATATGACCTCGCCAAGCAGTATTATGGCGTGACGCATCCCAGCCTGCCGAACTACCTCGCCCTCATCTCAGGCGACACTCAGGGCATCTTCGATGACTGCGCTCCCGGCGCCTTCATCACCTGCCCGCCGGAGGAATTCCAGGCGAACAGCGACCTCACACCAACCCAGCTGCTGACTGCTGACCAGGAAGCCAATTCCGCCAAGGTTCCACATCTCTTCTCGACGCAGACTATCGTGGACCAGCTCGAGGCCCAGCACCTCACGTGGAAGGGCTACATGGAGTCCATGCCTGGGGTGGCCTACACCGGCGATGCCAACGCGCATCAGCTCTATCGCGCGAAGCACAATCCATTCGTGTATTTCCAGAACATCATTCAGAATCCCAAGCGCGCCGCGAATATCGTCCCCGCGACGCAGCTGGCCAATGACCTGAGCGCCGACAGAGTGCCAAACTTTGTCTTCCTCGCGCCCAATCAGTGCAACGACATGCACGGGCTCGCGCCCGCCAACGCCGCCGCTGAGAACATCCCCACCTGTGGGTATCCCGCCTCAGGACTCGACCACGGCGCGATACAGCTCGGCGATAAATATCTCTCGACGCTGGTGCCGCAGATCATGGGATCGAAGGCGTGGTCTGAGGGCTCAGTGCTGGCCATCGTTTGGGATGAGGATGACTACAAGGGATACGCTGGCTGCTGTCACAGCCCTGTCGGTGTCAATGGCACGCTGCTCGGCGGCTCAAACGCTCCGGCGATCTTCATCTCCTCGAAGGGAAGTGCGCCGGTCTCGGATGACACCACGAAATTCAACCACTACTCTCTGCTGGCCACCATCGAGAAGGTTTGGGGCCTCCCCTGCCTCGCCAACACCTGCGGCTTCAAAGATGAAGAGCTCATGAGCAAGTTCTTCGCCGCATAGCGCCTCCACGATCGATCGGCGCGCCATCCTGCGACTGAGGGTGGCGCGTCTTCGCAGGCGTGGGCAATGGAAGCCGCATGCTCGTCCATGGGCCTCCTCAGGCAGGGCGCGAGCAAGCCTGCCAGCCGCCGCCAGACACAACAACGCGGCCTCGGGCGAGCGTTCTCCCAGGGCCGCGTTGTCTCGCGAGACGGATTCCCCTACCAGCGGTCGCTCTGCTCGCGCCTGGATTGCCGTGGCTGCCCGTTGGGCATCTGGCCCCAGGCCGCACCCGATGTGCCGGGCTCTTGCATGCCGGGCATCTGCGGCAACGGTGGCATCGCTGGCATCTGCCAGTCGCCGCCGCGGCTCCCGTTGGGGTTGCCCGCATAGCTGCCGCCCCACTGGCTCTGGCCGGGCGCCACCCGCGAGGGCATCGCGCCGTTGGGATAGCGGCCACCATTCATGTCGGGCATCTGCTGGCCATACCCCGGACCGCCCATCTGCTGGCCATAGCCGGGACCGCCCATGCCGTTAGGAGGCATGCCTCCTGGCTGGCTATAGCCCATGCGAGGCATGCGCTGGCCGCCCATTTGCTGCTGCTGCCAGCCTTGCTGTCCGTTCATGCCAGTGAGACGGTTACGCGTCGGCTGGCGCGGCCGGATGCGCACGCCCACCATGCGCTGCAGCTCGCGTACCACCAGGCCCAGACGGTCGGCGCTCTCGGTGGACTGCTGGGCATTGCCGGCGACCTGCTCGGCGATCTCGATGACCGCCTGCATCGCGCCCGCCATGCGCTCATATTGCGCGGCCTGCTGGCGTGTGGCGCCACTGATGTCGCGCACGCTGCGGGTCATATAGGCCAAAATGGAGTCGATCTGGGTCGG
>DASWAC010000242.1:0-5307 GCA_036391335.1 Ktedonobacterales bacterium | reverse complement strand
CCGCAGCCACCCTGGGGCCAGCCACCCGTGGACCCCTGGCAGCAGTCTCAGCAAGACCCCGGCGCGAATCCGTGGAATCTGCTGCCAGGAGGCAACTGAGATTGACTGCGTTCCCCACTCGGTGCTTAGAATGACATGAGCCCTGAGAGGAGCGAGAATCATGATGCTCGAAGGACGTGTCGTCAGCAAAGAGCCCGGTCTGCGCGCCGTATTTGGCGGAGTGGAGCAGCCATATGTGCGCTGCGTGGTCTCGCGGCTCGACGCCCCAGACCGCCACGCCGAAGCGCGTGTCATCGGCCTGGAGGACCTTCCGGTTGGGATCGGTGGCATCGTACGGCTGGAGGTCACCCGCGCCATCACGGACCGCAAAGCGGGCGTCGTGCGGTTCGACTGCACGCTCATCTCCAGCTCGCCCGGCGAGCCATGACTGGGGCGCTCGTCGCACTGCTGACCGACTTCGGGGCAGCCGATGGCTATGTGGGTGTCATGAAGGGCGTGATCCTCGGCATTGCGCCAGACTCTCGCCTGGTGGATATCACGGCCGAGATTCCCACCCACGACATCGTCGCCGGCGCGTGGGTGCTGGGGACGAGCTGGCGCTATTTCCCGGCGGAGACCATCTTTCTCGCCGTGGTGGACCCTGGCGTGGGCAGCGCCCGGCGTGCTGTCGCCTTGCGGGTGAGCGGTCACTGGTTTATCGGCCCGGATAACGGCCTCGCCACACCGCTGCTCGACGCCGCGTCTTCGATTGACGCAGTGCGGCTGCAGCCTGAGCGCTATGCGGCAGGCCCGATCAGTGCCACCTTTCATGGGCGCGATCTCTTCGCTCCGGCAGCCGCCCACCTCGCCAAAGGCGCCCGGCTTGCCGACCTCGGTGAGCCTCTAGATGCCACATCGCTCGTCCGGCTGGCTCCGGTGAAGCCTGTGTGGCGCGACACGACACTGGTGGCTCATGTGGTGCACAAGGATCACTTTGGTAACCTCATCACTGATGTAGCCGGCTCCCTCGCCGAGCGTGTCATGGCAACGCCAGAGTCCGCCGCGCAGGTCGCCGGCCACCTAGTGCGAGATCGCGCTCGGTCGTATGCGGAAGCCCCGGCGGGCGTGCTGGCGCTCATCCTCGATAGCTCCGGGCATCTCGCGCTCTGCCTGAAGGCAGCCTCGGCAGCGGCGGTATTCCACGTCTCGCGCGGCGACGAGGTGCACATTCTCGGGCTGCCCGCTGACGCGGGTGCGTGATGGCCTATACTAGCGAGGGAGGCCATTCATGCGTGATGACGGTGACTTCGAGATCGAGGTTGCGCCCCTAGGCGACGGCGCATCCAGAGAGCACGGATCGCATCCGGTGCGTCGCGAGCGCCCCTTTGCCGGCCACCTGCGCCGGCGCGCGCTCACCGGCGTCATCGCCATTGCCATCGTCACTGGCCTCATCGTGCTCGCGGGGATGAGCAATACCTTCGCCTTCATCAGCGAGGCCTTCTTTCCCGGTCACCACAGCGCTGCGCCCGACGCCGGCGATGACCTCGTCATCTTTGCGCATACCGTCCCCTGGGGCAGCGTGCTCGTGGATGGCTACACGCCGGTGCAGCTCGGCTTGCTCACACGCGATGTGCGCGGATACCCGGCTTTCCAGCTCAGCCGTGGGCAGCACACCATCACCTACCGAGCCGCCGGATTCCTCGATTATGCCTGCACGGTGACGGTTCCAAGGCCAGCGCAGCCTGCGAAAGGGGATTGCGGCCTCATGGGGCTGCATAGCCTCACCGCCGGCGGCGCTGACGATGCGCCCGCGACGCGCCTGCTGGATCTGCGCGCCGAGCCGGAGCGACTCAAGGCTGGCACGCTCGCGCGGCTGCGGTCGGTCGTCATGACCTCATTCCCCACCATAACGGCGACCATTCCTGTGGGCGCGCGCTATCTGAGCGCGGATGGCTCAGTGGCGACGGCCACCCAGCCTGTGGCCGATCAGCTCGTGGTCACGCTCGACTCGGCGAGCAACGGCGCGCAGTCGTGCGTCTCGCTGTGCCCCAGTGATACGACCTCCATCTCCCCCAGCGTGACGGGGATATCATGGGTGATCCGAGCCAATATCCAGCTCGTCTGGAGGCAGAGCGAAGGTGCGGGTGGCGCCATGTCACCAGACATCCCCTTCAGCCAGCGCGGCCCGGTCCACCTGACGACTCCGGTGAGCGTGGCCTACTCGCCAAAAGAAGACCAGTGGACGGTGGACGGGCGCACCAACGACTCGCTCGGGCACCTCGTCTATGAGAGCGATATCGCGACCCTGGCCCAGCTGCAGCCCGCATTTGCCGCCACCTATCCCGGCGGCTGGACGGCAGCCGCCTATATCACATCGAACCCAGCCGGCCCCAGCACCATCAACGTCGGCGATGCCAGTGCAGGAGGGCTGCCAACGGGGAAGGTGCTTCGCCTGATCTTCCAGTACGGCGTCTTGCTCACTGTGGATGACTACACCGCATCGGTGCTCCCAAACCTGACGCACGCAACGCCGCTGGAGATCGCAAGCTCTACAGCCAGCTAGAGTCCGCTACTAGTCCGCAACGACCAGGGGCACTGACTCGCCGACGCCAGCCGATATGATGAATGTACCAGGGCGTCATCGTCCCGTGAAGACTTCCCTCATAATGATAGTCGAGCTTCCCTTATGCAATTGGTCGGTTTTTCCATCAAGACCAAGGGCTTGCGCAACTTCATACGCCGGCTCCGGACGGTCTTTACACGATTTGACTTCTCAGGGGCTCGAGCGCGCGAGACCCTCATGGCGATTCTCACCACCGCGCAGTCGCATGGCGCCGCGCCCACCTTCTTCGTGCCCGCGGTGGTGCTGCGCAGGCACCCCAAGATGCTCGCAGGCATCGCGCGCGCTGGCGCTGAGATGGGTGTTCATGGCTATGTGCACAATGACTACCGGCTCATCCCCAAGCAGACGCAGTTTGAGCAAACCTGGGCGGCCATGCGTGCATTTCGCTCTGCCGGCATCACATTCAGCGGGTTTCGCAATCCCTACCTCGGGTGGTCACCTGCCTCCGTCGCCGTGTATGACGAGCTGCGCTTCAGCTACGATAGCAACGAAGCCATCATCCATGACGTCATTGACCCCAAGCTGCTCCCCCCCACCATTCGAGCCAGCTACGCGAAGTCCCTCGCGCTCTTCCAGGCGTTGCAGCCCTCAGCATATGCGCTGCGCCCTCACACCGAAGGGCGGCTCGTGCGCATCCCGACGAGCATCCCCGACGATGAGATGCTTTTCGACCGGCTGCGCATCACCAACACCGACCGGCTGGCCACCATTTGGTGCGAGATCATGCGCCGCGTCTATGCGTTGGGCGGCATCTATGCGCTCAATGTGCATCCCGAGCGTGGCAAGCTCTGCCAGCCTGCCTATAACGCCGTGCTGGTAGCGGCCAAGGCTATGCCACAGCCGATGTGGCTCACTCGCCTCGACAATGTGGCTGATTGGTGGCGTGAGCGCGCACAGGCCAGGCTCGACATTCGGCCTGCCGGCGCCGGTCGCTGGCAGGTGGATGTGAGCGGTCCGGATCGGCTCACGGTGCTCGTGAGGCATCTCGATTCCCCAGGCACGGAGGCCACACCGTGGCACGGACACGAGCGGCGCGTGCTGGCG
The DNA here is from genome assembly GCA_036391335.1 of Ktedonobacterales bacterium. Taxonomy (GTDB): domain Bacteria; phylum Chloroflexota; class Ktedonobacteria; order Ktedonobacterales; family JADMIN01; genus DASWAC01. The sequence goes on along the minus strand of DASWAC010000242.1, from coordinate 1,661 downwards.
CGGTCCTTCGTGGTGGCCGCGACACTGGCCCCCATGATCGCCGTCTCCGCTCGCACGCCGTGCGATGTGCTCGAGCTGCTCACCGAGCAGGGATTTCCCTATCGGGTTGTGGATGCCCAGGAGGGCACACGCTTTTCCCTCTGGCTCGACCTTCCCGATGGCCTGGGCGACACCCGAGAGAAACGCATGGCGCACGGCGGAGCCCTCACCGACACCCTCGAAGCGCTCGAGTCTCCATTGGTGCGCATCGGCATCTGGCCCAACGGCGCTCGTGCCGCGTGCTCTCTGACCGGCGATATCGACTCAGTCACCATTCAAGATTTCTTCCATCGTATCCTGGAAGTGCGGCGCACCCAATGAAGCTACAAGATCCCACCATGCTGGCCACGGAGCGGCAGCTTATTAGTGCGACGGAGTGGATGGATTTCGTCACCGCCCACGCTGATGAGCACGTGTATTATCACCCGGCCTGGCATGCGCTGCTGCGCGATATCTATGGGTACGACATCAAGCTGCTCTCCACGCGCGACTCCCAGGGTCAGCTCAGTGGCATCATGCCCATTGGCGTTGTGCGCAGCATCCTTACCGGCACACGCGTCGTCTCATTGCCGTTTTGCGACCTGTGCGCGCCACTTGCCACCGATGACGCCAGCATGAGCGATCTCGTCGGCCAGGCACTCGCGGTGTCAGAGTGCGAGCGCGCCAGGTATCTCGAGATCCGCTCCGGCGAGCACCACGCCCTCGCGGCGCACGTCGCACTAACCCCATCGGATATCTATGCGAGTTGGACCACCGCGCTCAGCGCGACGAGCGGCCCAGTATGGTCGCGGCTGCGTGACCCTGTGAAGCGCCAGGTAAAGAAGGCACGCCGACAGGGTGTCACCGTTCGAGTGGCTGACAGCCTGGACGATGTGGATGCCTATTATGCGCTGCACTTGCTCACACGCAGCCGCAAGCACGGCATGCCCGCGCAGCCACGTCGCTATTTTCGCGCCCTGTGGGAGAGACTTGCTCCCCTCGGCATGGCGCGCTTTCTCCTGGCGGAGCACGAAGGCAAGATCATCGCAGGCATCGTGCTGCTGACCTCGGGCAAGACGGTGCGCTATGCCTATGGCGCGTCGGATCCCACCCACCTGCAGCTCGGCCCAAACAACCTGCTCATGTGGGAGGCCATCGACTGGGCCTGCCAGCAAGGGTATAGCGTGTTTGACTTTGGGCGCACCGCGCGCGACAACACCGGTCTCATGGAGTTCAAGCGTGGCTGGGGCTCTGAGATGCGAGTCTTATCATACTATTTTAATCCTGTAGCCAAGGGGCTCGCGTCTACGTCAGAAACATCATGGAAGTATCAACTACTTACCATGACCTGGCGAAAGTTGCCCCTCGCCGTAACCGGCCCGATCGGCACAGCACTCTATCGACACCTGGGATAATACCTTCCGTAACTGGAGTATCGGTGCTCCACAGGGAGTTCATGCCAACTGACCCCCTGGTCAAGTGGGTAGCACTCTGGTGGCGACTGGCGGATGTGTTGGCATTTGGCCGGCCAATCGTTACGTATTTGTGCGACACTCAAGTCGCAAATACTCCGTAACCCCACGGGGCAGAGGCATTGGTTGGCAATGCCGCAGTAGAGCGACTGGCCGCAAGCCAGCTCGCTT
>DASWAC010000241.1:0-5198 GCA_036391335.1 Ktedonobacterales bacterium | reverse complement strand
TCCCCACGCGGAAGACGCGCCCCCAGCGTCCCTCTCGCAGCGACTTCCCGATGCTCTCAGGTGTCAGACGCTCTTCCGTGGCGATCAGACCCAGCTGAGTCAGCGCGGCAATCATCTCGACCGCTTGCAGGTCACGCCTGGCTTCGCGGGGACCCCGCAGGCCGAGCAGCACCAGCGCCGACGCGCCAGACATCAGCGATGCTGCCATGAAGAGTGGCGCGAGCAAGATGCCGGCTGCCGACCACAAGGGCACGGCGGTGGCCGCGAGCAGCGCGCCAGCATAGCCACCCATCCCGATGCCCAGCGCCCCATGTGTCAGGGTGAGCAGACGCTCGGGCACGAGTCGGGTCAGCAGCCGCAGTGGCCGAGGCAGGACCTCATCATCCGCCATCTGTCGGGCCGCCAGCGCCCCGGAGGTGAGCCCAAAGGACATAAGGATCCATGTGCCCAGGCTGAGGGGCGAGCTGACTTTCACGACCCGCAGCATGTTGGCGAACCGCTTGGGCCTGCCCAGGTCGAGGATGAGCAAAACTGGACTCACCATCCCCAGCGCCAACGCCAGGTAGCGGGCATGGCGCACGGTGGCCCGATGCCGCTCGCCGCCCGCGAAGCGCGCCAGGCTGCCCAGAAGCGCCGCCCCTCCGGCCACGCCGCCGAGAAAGAAGTAGAGTGGAATGAACCATTTCCAGTGCGGCGCTTTGATCATCGGGCGATCGTAATAGGTGCGCCCCTCGCCGGTGGTCGCGGAGCCTCTGCCAAGCTGGGGTAAGATGACCTGTGCCTGTGGCCGGTCATAGATGGGCTGATCGCTCATAGGGTGGACCGCCTTCCGCCCAGCGCGATGGCCGCGAGGGAGAGCGCGCCCAGCAGCAGCCCGGTGGCCGCGGCGGCCACATAGGCCGGGATGGCCTGCGCGCCGGGAACATGCGGCCGCTCGGGCAGATTGTAGACTTGCGGCTCATCCACCAGGAGGAAGAACGCGTTCAAGTCGCCAACGCTCGTCCTCTCGTCCACGCCATAGAGATACGCCCCCGTGACGCCGCGCGCGTGGAGCATGCCCACCCGGTCGCGGGCGTGCGCTTTGAGCGCCTCCACCTCGCCGAACTGGATGGATTGCGTGGGGCACGCCTTGGCGCAGGCGGGCGTCAGGCCGTCCTTTTGCCGGTCATAGCAGAGGGTGCACTTCCAGGCACGGCCGTCGTGGTGATCGAGCTCGATCACGCCGAACGGGCACGCGATCTGGCAATAGCCGCAGCCATTGCACACGTCCGGCTGCACGTACACATCGCCAAACTCGTTGCGGATGATGGCTCCCGTGGGGCATGACTGCAGGCAGCCCGCATTTGAGCAGTGCTTGCAGACATTGCTCATCATCAGCCAGCGTGAGTCACCCAGGAATACGGCTCCGCCGTCGCTCGCCTCACGCTCGGTCATGCGCCCGGCGACAGCCTCGACACCCGCGCCAGCCTGGCTGCCCGGCATGCCCATATAGCGCCCGGTGCCCTTATCGAACTGCTCGATGAAGGCGACATGCCGCCAGGTGGAGGCGCCGAGACCGGCCGTGTTGTCGTAGCTCATCCCGGTGAGCGCATAGTCTTCGGCGGGAAGCTGGTTCCACTGCTTGCAGGCCACCTCACACGCCTTGCAGCCAATGCACAGTGTGGTATCGGTGAAGAATCCTGTCGCCATCACCCGTTCTCCTCAGGCCGGTCGCGCCTGCCCTTGCGCAGCGCGCAGGTGAATGCCTTGGCCTCATGGATCTTCACATTCGGGTCGAGCACCGTACCCACCAGGTCATTAGTGACATCGCCTGTCACGACGCCCTCGGGTCCCCAGTGATAGGGCAGGCCGATCACATGCACCTGTCGCTTTGCCACCCGCAGCGGTCGCATGCGGTCCGTGACCAGGGCGCGAGCTTCCACTGAGGCGCGGGCCGTGCTGATGGTCACCCAATCGCCATTGGCCACGCCATGGCGCGCCGCCAGCACAGGATCTATCTCGCAGAAGAGCTCTGGCTGCAGCTCGGCCAGCCATGGACTCCACCGCGACATCGCGCCCGAGGTGTGGTGCTCGGTCAGGCGATAGGTCGTCAGCACATAGGGATAGTCGGGATTCTCCATCCCATGCATAGGATTATCGTCCCGGTCGAAGGTGATGACGCATGGGTTCACTTGCTGGCTCGGGTAGAGCAGGTTCGGCACCGGCGACTCGAACGGCTCATAATGCGTGGGCAGCGGTCCGTCCTTCAGACGGATGGGCGCGTACATCCACGCCCGGCCATCGTCCTGCATGATGAAAGGATCTGCCCCAGAGTGCGCCGCGATGCCAGTCGCGCCGGGCTGCGCCGCTGTGTCGGGCGCTTTCGTCAGCGGGAAGTCGGGCACATCGTCGCCGGTCCACTGCTTCCTAGCGGCATCCCACCAGATCAGGCGCTTGCGCTCTGACCACGGCTGGCCATCTGGGTCGGCTGAAGCTCGATTGTAGAGGATGCGACGGTTTGCGGGCCACACCCATCCCCACTGACTGTGGTTGGTGCGCTCGCCGGGCTCGTCCGTCGTGCGCCCGCGTGCGCGGTTGACACCCTTCTCGGGCGCCACGCCGGAATAAATCCAGCAGCCACACGCCGTGGAGCCGTCATCGGCGAGCTCGGCAAAGCCGGATACCTGCTTCCCATCCGCCACGGTGTAGCCGTTGATCTCTTCGAGAATGACCTGGGCATCAGGCTCTTGCCGTGGACCGCGCATGGGATAGTCCCAGGTGAGATGAAGCAGCGGCTCATCGCGTGTCTCGGTGCTGCCGGCGTAGAGCTGCTTCAGGCGGAGCCCCAGGTGCGCCATGAACCAGGTCTCGGATCGCGAGTCCCCCGGCGCTTCGACCGCCTGCTCGTGCCATTGCAGCATCCGCTGCGTGTTGGTGAAGCTGCCATCCTTTTCCGGCGGCCAAGCGGCGGGCATATAGAAGACCTCGGTCGGCACCGTGGCCGGATCCACCCCATCCGCTTTCCAGAAATTGGCAGTCTCCACCAGGAATGGGTCGCGCACGACGCACCAATCTAGCTGGCGCATGGCGGCGCGCTCCACCTTGGCGCCCGGCCCGCCTACGGCGAAATTCTCGCCCATGACGAAGAGCCCACGCATCTTCCCATCCTTCATCTTGAAGAACATGGGATAGTAACTGTAATCCTCGCTCCGGCTCAACTTTGGCAGCCAGTGATACGCCCAGTCATTCTCAGCAGTGGCGGCATCCGCGAACCAGGCACGCAACAAGCTCACCATATATTTTGGGGCATTGTGCCACCAGCCCGTCGGCGTCTGGACCTCGCGGTAAAAGTCTCCCAGCGCGGGTTGATCGGAGCTCGGCATCGGCAGATAGCCCGGCAGCAGGTTGTAAAGCGTCGGCACGTCCGTTGAGCCCTGGATTGTCGCATGCCCGCGCAGCGCGAGGATGCCCCCGCCGGGACGGCCAATGTTGCCCAGCAGTGCCTGCAAGATCGCCGCCGCGCGGATATTCTGCACGCCGATCGTGTGCTGGGTCCACCCCACGGCATAACAGAAGGCAGTGGTGCGGTCACGACCCGAGTTGGCGCACAGCGTCTCGGCGATGCGCTCGAACGTGGCGACAGGCATGCCACACAGGCTCTCGACCACCTCCGGAGTGTAGCGGGCGAAATGGCGGCGCAGCGCTTGCAGCACACAGCGCTCGTGGGTCAGCGTCTCGTCGCGCATGGGCTGACCCGCGGCATCGAGCTGATAGGCCCAGGTGGTGGTATCGTACTCGCGCTTTTCATCATCGTAGCCGGAGAAGACGCCGCCGAGGTCCTCGGTATCGCGGAAGTCTTCGCGCAAGAGGTTGGCCGCGTTGGTGTATGCAGCGACGTAGTCGCGGAAGAAGGCGTCATGCTCGATCACATGGCGAATGAGCCCACCCAGGAAGGCCACGTCGGTGCCAGGGCGGATGTGCGCGAAGATGTCCGCGTTGGCCGATGTGCGGGTGAAGCGCGGGTCCACATGGATGATGGTCGCACCACGCTCGCGGGCCTCCATGACGAAGCGGAACGCGATAGGATGGCACTCGGCCATGTTCGAGCCGGTGATGAGGATGCAGTCGCTATTGACGAGGTCCCACTGCGCGGTGGTGGCTCCGCCTCGCCCGAACGAAGTGCCCAGACCGGGCACGGTGGCGCTGTGTCAGATCCTGGCCTGATTGGTGATGTGCACCATGCCCAAGGCGCGGAAGAGCTTCAGGATGAGGTAGTTTTCCTCATTGTCGAGAGTCGCCCCGCCAATATGCCCAATGGTCTCCAGGCGATTTACCCGTGCGCCGGCGCTATCCGTGAGCTGGAAGTCGCGGTCGCGCGTCTCTTTCACCCGCTCCGCGATGCGGTCCATCGCCCAGTCGAGCGGGCGCGCCTCCCACTGCTGGGAGCCCGGGGCACGATAAAGCACGTGAGTCTGGCGGTTGGGATTATTCAGCAGCTGGAAGGTTGAGGCGCCTTTGGGGCACAGCCGTCCATTATTGATGGGGCTCTCAGGATCCCCCTCGATATCAATGACCTGGCCGTCCCGCACGAAGACCTGCTGGCTGCAGCCCACCCCGCAGAATGGGCAGATGGAGGTGTAGCGCCTGGCATCGCGGGTGCGCGGCGCGAGCTGCTGGCTGGCGCGCGTGGGTGTTCCCGGCGCGTAGCCGATGCCACCGAGCATATGGAGCATCCGTCCTGGCTGCCGCTGAGTCGCCATGGTCAGTCTCCTGTGGTGTCGCGTGCTATATCATCCAGTATAGCGAGACGAAGCACCGCACGACATGGTGACGCCAAGGGCATGAATGCCGCACCAGCCCGATGACGACAGCGTGCCCGCGCGCCCTCTATCGCGCTATGCTCATGAGTGCGGAAGCGCCGTGATGCCACGCCTCGACGGAGTGAGTGCGCTGGCAATCCTATCACGGTGTGACTATTATACTGCAACGCACTCTTGAGCGGCTCGAGCTTCACCAGAGGATGTGCAGAAAAGAAGGCCGATGGTGGCACCCTCTTTCGCGGAAATCTATAAGAGCTATTGCACCGCCGTCATCGCGCTGGTGAGCCGGCGGCTGGGACGCGCGCTGACCCAGGAGGAGCAGCGCTGGATATGGAATGTCGGCACGCCGATGATGTTGGACGAGGTCGAGCGCGGCTTCGAGGAAGCGGCCTCGCCGGA
>DASWAC010000240.1:0-5018 GCA_036391335.1 Ktedonobacterales bacterium | reverse complement strand
CCTGCGCTAGGCCTTCGTCCACGCCCATCACTCCGCCAGGAAGGTATCTCATAGGTGGGTGCAACCTGCGCCATAGAGGCTGCACGAGAGCTCTGACTGACGGATAGGCGGGTGGCGGCGCTCCATCCGAAGCTGCCGTGGGGCGCCCATAGGCAACGATGTCCGTGGTGTATTCGAGCTGGCTGCTAGTCATCCTGCAAGGTCAGGATGATCGGGCACGTCGTGTCCACATCGTGAGCATCACACTGCCTGACCAATCCGGTGAGTACCTCACGCATCGTGGCCAGATCAGCCATCTTCCGCTCGATCAGCGCGACCTTATTCGTGGCCAGATCGCGCGTCTCACCGCAAGCACTCGCCTCACTAAGCTGCAATAACTCTGCGATTTCCTCCAAGGTGAAGCCAAGCGCCTGCGCCCGCTTGATGAAGTGAATGCGCTTCACGACGTCCGGCGGATACTTTCGGTAGGCGCCCCAGGGCTTGTCCGGCTCGATCAGCAAGCCACGCCGCTGATAGTAGCGAATCGTCTCTACATGGACCCCGGCCCGCTGCGCCACGCGCCCGATGGTTAGATCTGCAGACATTGCCACTCCCCTTGACTCTGTACCTACGTACAGAGTTTAGCATGTGCGCATCGGGTGCGATTAGACCGAGCTCGTCCCCTGCGCATCCTGACAGCATCGCAGGCGAGCGACGGATGATTGGTGAGGAGCACTCTCGATGTCTGCACATGCATTTGGGAACCACTTCGACCTCTTGATCCTCGGCAGTGGCTCGACCGCCTTTGCCGCCGCAACGCGCGCCAGGGACCTCGGCAAGACGGCCGTGATGGCCGAAGCGCGCACCGTTGGTGGCACCTGCGTAAACCGCGGCTGTCTGCCCTCCAAGAACCTCATCGCGGCCGCCAAGCTCGTCTATGATGCTCGCCATCCGCGCTATCCCGGTCTCACGCCGGTCGAGCTGCCGGTGAGCTTCCGTGAGCTCATCGCGCAGAAGGATGACGTGATCGCTGGCTATCGTGAGCAGCACTACACGAGCCTCCTTCACGACGGTCCTGGCCCCGAGCCGGTCCAGGTGGTCGAGGGACATGCGCGGTTAGTGGATCCACATACCGCCGAGGTGACTGGCGCCGACGGAGAGGTGCGCCAGCTCACGGGGGGCCAGGTGCTCATCGCCACCGGCTCGCATCCCGTGATCCCGGATCTCCCCGGCCTGACCGAGACCCCGTATCTGACGAGTGATCTCCTGACGAGCCAGGAACCCATAGAGTTGACCGACCGTCCAGAATCCCTCATCATCATCGGTGGCGGCTACATCGCGCTCGAGCTCGGCCAGCTCTTCGCCCGCCTTGGAGCTCAGGTCACCATCCTCGAGCGGGCTGGACGCATCCTGAAGGGCTATGAGCCGGAGGTCAGCTATGCGCTCAGCGACGCGTTCGAGGCGGAGGGCATACACATCCTTACGCGGGCCACTGTCGTCGCGGTGCATGGTGACGAGCGGGAGGTGACGGTAACGGCCGAGGTGCACGGCGAGCGTCAAGATCTGACCGCCGCGAGGCTGCTCGTAGCCACCGGACGCAGCCCCAGCACGCGCGACCTCGGTCTGGAGCACGTCGGGGTGCGGCTGGACGAGCACGGTGCGGTGATCGTAGATGATGAGCTGCGAACGAATGTGCCAACGGTCTGGGCAGCTGGCGACGTGATTGGCGGCGAGACGGAGAGCCAGATGGCGACACCCGTCGGGGCGCATGATGGGGGGATTGTCGCAAGGAACGCGCTAGAGAACGCACACCGGCGGGTCAACCACGGCGTCATTCCCCGAGCAATCTTCACTGATCCTCAGGTTGGTGTTGTCGGGCTGACGGACCGCGAGGCCAGAGCGGCGGGCATTCGCTGCACCTGTAACAGCATCCCCCTCGCCGTTGTTCCGCGCGCAGGCGCCACCCATGACACCCGTGGGGTTGTCAAGATGGTGCTAGAGGACGCAACACGGCGGGTGCTTGGGGTCTCGATGGTCGGTCCGGACGCGAGCGAGGTGATCCAGATCGCCGCGATGGCGCTGCGCTTCAACGCCACCGCCGATGACCTGATCGATCAGCTATTCGTCTACCCAACGATGGCCGAGGCACTCAAAATCGCGGCTATCTCTTTCACCAGAGATGTGAGCATGTTGAGCTGCTGCGCGAGCTAGGAGCTGCTGCAGGCGCATGGGGCCGCATTAGCCAAGGGGGATAACCTGCCATCTTGTGGCGCTCAGCGAGCTCCCACCAGCCCGCCGCTAGCCGTCGCGGCCTCCCAGCCGCTCCCAAAGGCCCAGCCGCTCGAGCTCCTGGCGCGCCTCGAAGCCGAAGTCAGCGCGGTTGACTCGCATGCCAACGCGCAGCACCAGCCCCCGCAGCATCTCGATGCACTCTGCCTTCGTCTGCGGGTCGGTCTCGAATGGGATGTGCTGCGAGAGTCGCTCGATTGCCTGCTGTTCCTGAAAAAACTGGGGATCGGTAAGCATAGCTCTCTCTTTGCTGGCTAGGGGCTGATCACCCCTGTGATGGTACCATCGTTCGCATGGCAAAGGAACCTGCTCGGGCCGCAAAGAGCGAGCAAGTGATAATGCCCCATTGCTCCTATCCCAGAGGTATTTTCTTGCCACTCGGCGTCCAGTCTCGTAAAATCGTGTGGCATTGAGACCCCTGCGGCTGATTTACGCGACACACGCGTCGTCATGCGCGCAGAAAGCAAGTGGCCCATTTGGTCTGGCGCAGGACGCGCCGGCGGGCCGTCGAGAATCCAGGAGGTGCGGGATCATGAATTGTCCACAGTGTGGCGCACGTCGAGGCCCCACCGGGCCCTGCCGAAGCTGTGGCGCACCCGCACCAGGTAGCCGCTCAGGTGTCGGCTGGGGAGGCTCTGGTCGCCGTGAGCCAGATTGGGACGATCAGCAAACAGGCGGGCGCTCCTCTTCGCGAAGGCGCAACAGCGGCCCCGATGACTATGAGGTGGATCTCGAGCGCGCACTCGTGCCGACCCGCGGCGGTGGCCTGATGTCAGGTGGTGGCGCGCTGCCGCCAGCCGTGCCTGGCATGCCTGGCAGCGAAGAGGAAGAGCGCGCCATGGGCATGCGCCGCCCGGTCTACATTCCCGCCGAGAGCGAGAAGCGGAAGCGTCGCGCCGCGCCGATGCGCATCGCCGTTGGCATTGCTAGCCTGATGGTGGTGTGCGTGGCGGCGTGCGGGCTCTCGACCTTTCTGCTCAAAGATCGGATCAACGCCGTCCTGGGGCATCCGATCCAGACGACGCCAGCGGCTGTCAGCTTCGACTTCAAGAATGTTCCCTTGACGCCGGTCAGCACGCCGGGCGTGGGCGCGAAGTATATCGTGAGCGCGATCACCGCCAAGAAGATCGACCCCAATCTCGCGCCGATTGACGTGACCAGCCACTTCAACGTGAATAACACCGTCTATGTCGTGGTGCAGGTGCGAAATGTGCCCAAGGGCGAGACGCACACCGTCTCCATTCGGTGGTTCATGCAAGGGCAGGAAGTCTTTGGGGTGACATCGAATAATGCCCAGTTGAGCAAGCCGGTCACCCAGGACTCCAACACCTACTTTGGCCTCCAGGTTCCTCAGCCCGGTGAAGGCTATGCCAAGATCTATTGGGATCGCCCGGCCAACGCGCAGGGGAACTCCGCCGACGCGGAATCACTGGCGCAGACGATCTATTTCGCCGTCGCCCAGCCAACGCCGACCCCCGCTGCCTCGCCGGCTCTCTCGCCGGCAGCCTCGCCCAGTGTCTCACCTGCGGCACACTAGCACCCGCACGCCGAAGGATTCGCTCCATGGGCCAGTTCGATGATCCTCGCCTGCCACCGCGTGACGCGGCGCGGGACGATTGGGATCCGTCAAACGCGCATAACGGCTATACTGGGCGAATGCGCGCGCTGCGCGATATCGCCGCACCGCTCGATCCTTCGCTGGGGCAGCTGACACCCGGTCAGCCAGCCATCGCGCCGCAGTCGTCCGGTGGCATGACCCCCAGCGCACAGTCGGTGCTGGCGCGTGCGGCCACGCCCGATTACCTCGCGGTGACCTATGACCTCGCCGAGCCTGGCTTCGCCGAGGCGTATGATAGTGTCATCGTGCCGCAATGGTCGGCGCACTTCGGGCGGCTGCTCATCAGCCTCTTCCTGACCCTGCCGCGCACCTCCAGCTGGCAGGTGCTCGATGTCGGCTGCGGCACCGGCTATCCTACCCTCGAGCTTGCCCGCTTCCTGGGGAAGGATTGTGATCTCGCGGGCCTGGATATCTGGCCAGAGGCGATCGCTATCGCCAAGCGCAAGGCGTCCGATGAGTGGCTGCGCAACGTCACCTTCCTGGTCGGCGACATCGCGAACAGCGGACTCCCAGAGCAGGCATTCGACCTGGTGACGTGCAATCTCGCCCTGGCCAGCTTCGCCGATCTGGGAGGCTCACTCGGCGCCATCTGGCGCCATCTGCGTCCCGGCGGCCAGCTGCTGCTGACCACGCCACTGCAGGCGGCCATGCGCGAATTTCTCGACATCTACTACCTCACTCTGCGTGACCTCAAGCTCGATGACGCATTGCGCCGTCTGGTCGCCATGATCGGCGCGCGACCTACCACCGAGATGCTGCGCGGCTGGGTCGAGCGTTCCGGCTTCCACGTGCAGCGGATCCTTGACGGCAGCTTCAGCCTCAACTTCCAGCCGGCGAAAGCCATCTTCTCCTCGTTCCTCGTGCAGACGCTCTACCTGGAGAGCTGGCGCGGTCTCCTGCCTGATGACTCGGTGCGCCGCATCGTCTTCAATGAAGTCGAGCGCCGCCTCGATGCCCGCGCCCAGATGAGCGGCGGCTACCTCACCATGACGATCCCCATGGCTGCGATCCACGCCACGCGGATCTCATAGGCGGCGAGCGCCCACCGCCTCGCGCTTCCTGGCCACGGCACTTTCCTGATGCCGCGCTGGCTGCTACGATAGACGCGGAGAGAGTCCATTCGTGATGGGAT
>DASWAC010000239.1:0-5545 GCA_036391335.1 Ktedonobacterales bacterium | reverse complement strand
CGGCATGGTGGCGGAGGCGGCGCAGGATCTCGCCAGTGCGGGTCTGGCGCACGCCGCGGGCAATCTCTATAACTGTGCCGACCTCTGCAATCAGGTGGCCGAGAAGGCCCTGCAAGCCATGCATGTCGCTCGCTATGACCGCCGCGCGCCCTACGACCACAACTTGCGCACCCTCGGCGAGGCGGTCAACGTTCCCGCCGAGATGCTGCCCACGCTCGATATGTTGACGGCCTACTATCCCGAGACATTCCTGGGTGATCGTCTCCCTGAGGATGCCGACCTGGACATGGTTGGGGTGGACCTGGACAACCTGATCAAGCAGACGCGGGCCATCGTGCAGTGGGCGCGCAAGCTGGTGCTGGCGTAGGGAGGGCCCTCGCTCTGAGAGAACCGGGCACAGGGGCCTTCCCGCACACCCCACTGGTGGCTCCGAGGCTTCTCCCTCGCCCACTTCGGGGGTGAGGGTGAGCAGCGCATGCATTGCAGCGAGCCAGACGCTCCATAATGAGGCAGGGGGGATTTCACCGCCATCTCGGCGAAAGGGGTTACCAATGCGCATCGTCTCCTTGCTGCCCAGTGCCACAGAGATGCTCTATGCCCTCGGCCTGGGCGATCAGGTCGTCGGCGTGACCCACGAGTGCGACTTCCCGCCTGAGGCACGCGCCAAGCCGCACCTGACACGCAGCCACCTCAGCGCGGGGATGACCAGCCGTGAGATAGATGCGGCCGTCAGCGGCGAGATCGGCAGCCCAGCGCATTCCCTCTACACGATCGACCGCGCCCTGCTGGCCGAGCTGGCTCCCAATCTGGTGGTGACCCAGGCCCTGTGCGATGTCTGCGCGGTAGACTATCACGATGTGCTCGCGGCCTGCGAGGAGCTGCCACACCGGCCTGACGTGCTCAGCACAGAGCCGACCTCACTGGACGACATGCTGCGCGACATCCTCCATATCGGGATCACCGCCGGGGTGACGGCGCAAGCGCAGGCGCTGGTGGCCAGCTTGCGCGAGCGCATCGAGCGGGTACGCACCACCGTAGCGCAGGCCAGCCATAAGCCGCGTGTCGCCTTCCTCGAGTGGCTGGACCCCATCTTCTGCGCGGGCCACTGGAATCCCGAGCTGATCGAGCTGGCCGGTGGAGTGGACCCGCTTGGCCGCAAGGGACAGGACGCCGTACGCATCGAGTGGGAGGCTGTCCGCGCGGCAGAGCCAGAGGTGATTGTCATCTCGTGCTGCGGCTTTGACGAGGCCCGCACCCGGCAAGATTTGCCCTGGCTGGAGGCGCAGCTCGGCTGGGCAGAGGTGCCCGCCGTCCGTGCGAGGCGTGTCCACGTGACCGATGGCACAGCCTATTTTAGCCGGCCGGGACCCCGCCTGGTTGACAGCCTGGAGCTGCTGGCGAAACTCTTGCATCCAGACCTCATGCCCGCCGGGTGAGTGCGCCTGCCCAGGCCGGCTCGCCTGCCAGGCGCCGTGAACGCCCCTCTCGACAGCCGATCGCACCAGGAACGTGGTCAACGGCCATGCTAGACATCAGGTGAAGGCCCTATACACAATCACTGTCGCGCTGGTTATAGTCTCTAATGGAGAGAGACAACTCGTGAGCGAAGGAGTGCGCGATGATACTGGTAACTGGCGCCGGTGGCTTTGCGGGCAGCCGGATCATGTCGCGACTGGTGAGCGATGGCGAGCGCCCGCGTGGACTCGTCCGTGCGCCGGGCGGCGCCGCCCCACGCCTGCCGGCCAGTGGCTATGATCTCTTCGTCGGTGACACCACGCGACCAGATTCGCTCGATCCCGCGCTGCAGGGGGTCGAGACCGTCATCCACACCGCCTTCATCACTGCCGACCGCAAGCAGGGTCCTGGCGTGAATTACCACGAGACAAACGTGAACGGCACGCGCAACCTCGTCGAGGCGGCGCAAGCGGCGGGCGTGAAGCGCATCGTCGTGCTGAGCGGGCTGGGCACGAGGCATGACAAGCCGAGCTCGTATATGGAGGGGCGCTACGAGGCGAACGAGCTGGTGAAGCGAAGCGGGCTGGCGTGGTCCATCCTTGGCCCGTCCATCCAATTTGGGAAGGGCGCTGCGATCTTCAAGGGACTGGCCGACCTCATCAAGGGCATGCCAATCATCACGCCGATGATCGGGAATGGCAAGGTCGAGTTTCAGCCCATCTGGGTGGATGATGTGGTCACTTGCCTGCTGAAGATGGTGCGCGAGCCGGCGAGCTATGACGGCCAGGTGATCGACGTGGGCGGCCCGGAAATCTTCACCTACGCGCAGCTGCTGGATATGATCGCCGCGCGGCTCAACAAGCATCGCATCAAGGTGCCGGGCCCCATCCCGCTGGCAACCATCGGGGCAGGGCTCATGGAGCTCGTGCTGCCGAAGCCACCCATCACGCGGGCCGCGATAGGCCTCTTCGAGTTCCCCAACCGAACTGATCTCGACGTGGTGCAGCGGCGCTTTGGCTTCCAGCCGGTCTCGCTGCGCGACTGGATGGCTCAGAACGGAGTAGCCTAGAGCGCCTGTCCAAGCTGGCCCTCTGTACCAGAATACGGTGAGGAGGGCTGAAGGCCCCAGAACGCTCATGTGCTCTGGGCTCCTTTCTGCCGCGAGAGAGGGGCAGAGGTGAGGGCAATCAGGCGTAGGCCAGGTGTGTGGGCTGTTCGTAGGACGAGCGGCGCATCCGCACGTGCCTTCTGGGAAGCGCGGCAGCCCAGGCGGCGTACGCCTCTAAGTCATGTATGGTGGCAACCTCTCGACGTGTGCTGCTATACTTGCAAGCACTGGTCGTTCATCCCTCTCGACGCGGTGCGCACGACCGCACAGCAGCGCGAGAAAGGCAGCTATATTTCTATGACACAGGTGCTCGTTGTGGACGACAGCAGCACAATCCGTGAGTTTGTCCATCGCACGCTCGAGCCGGAAGGCTACGCGGTCAGCGAGGCAGACGACGGCGCGCAGGGGCTCGACGCCCTCAAGTCAGCCACAGATCGCATGGTGGTGCTGCTGGACTATCAGATGCCCCAGCTGGATGGCGCCCAGGTGCTCACCGAGGTGGCCCGTGTAGGCACGCCGCTCACCAACCATGAGTATTATGTGATCACTGCGGCAGAAAACACCTTCCCGCCCGCCTTCATCGACCTCCTGCGCTACCTCTCCATCCGCGTGCTGCCCAAGCCGCTGGAGCCCCGCTCACTCGTGGTCGCCGTGCAGGCCGCCGCCGAGCGCCTGAGCGCCATCCCTGAGAAGCCGATCGAGTCGTAGGATCGAGTCATCGGCGCAGGCTGACGCTGTGGGCCACTGATCCCTCCAGACGCGAAGACACTCGCCGGGTCGCTCAGCGATTCGCGGCGGGCTTGCCCTGGGCGCCATAGTTCACGAAGACGGTCTTGACCTCCGTGAAGAAGTTCAGCCCTTCCTCCGACATCTCGCGATCGCCCACGCCGGTGGCCTTGGTGCCGCCAAAGGGCAGCTGTGCCTCTCCGCCGACGGTGGCCTCATTGATGTGCACCATGCCCACCTCGGCATCCTCGATGAAGCGCATCGCCGTGTCGATATCCTGCGTGAAGATGGAGGCCGCAAGCCCATATTCCACGCTGTTGGCGATGGCCAGCGCCTCGGCCAGTGAGCTCGCCGTGCTGACAGCCAGCACCGGTCCAAAGACCTCCTCGCGGAAGATGCGCGCTGTGGGCTCGACATTGTCGAAGATAGTAGGCTCGACGAAATAGCCCGGCAGCCCGTCGGCCTTGCGACCACCACGCACCAGCCGCGCGCCCTCATCGCGCGCCACACCAATGTAGCTCATGTTCATCTGCAGCTGCTGCTCGCTCACCGCCGGGCCTAGATCGGTCGTCTCGTCGAGGCCGGGGCCCATCTTCATCGCTCCGGCCAGGGCGCCTACCCGGTCGATCAGCTCATCTTTCACCTGTGGGTGCGCCACCACGCGCGAGGTCGCCGTGCAGCGCTGCCCGGTGGAGGCGAACGCCCCCGCGGCGATGGCAGTGGCGGCCTTTTCCATATTCGCGTCGGGCAGCACGATGACTGCGTTCTTCCCACCCATCTCGCAGGTGACTTTCGCGCCCCGCCGCGCCGCCTGCTCGTAGACGGCCAGTCCCGTTGCGGTCGAGCCAGTGAACGAGATGGCGCGGACATCCGGGTGATCTACGATGGTCGAGCCTACCTCACCACCGGGGCCGACCACCAGATTGAAGACGCCTGCTGGAATCCCGGCTTCCTCGTAGATCTCGGCCAGCAATGTCGCTGTGGCGGGGGTGAGCTCGGCAGGCTTGAGCACGACAGTGTTCCCCGCGACGAGTGCCGGGGCCGACTTCCACACGGGAATGGCCCAGGGGAAGTTCCACGGGGTGATGAGCCCCACCACGCCAAGGGGGCGCCGGATTGTGTAGGTGAAGGTGTCGCGCGCCTCCGCAGGGATGGTGCGTCCGCCGATGCGAAACCCCGCGCCCGCATAATATTCCAGCACGGCCAGCCCACGCGTCACCTCACCGCGCGCCTCGCGCAGCACCTTGCCTTCCTCGCGCGTCATGGTGCGGGCGATCTCCTCGGCGCGGCGACGCGCGATGTCGGCGGCCCGCCAGATGATCCGGCCACGCTCCGGGCCGGGCGTGTCACGCCAGCCGCGAAACGCATCCCTGGCGGCGTCGATCGCCCGCAAGGTATCTGTCTTCGTCGCGGAGGGAAATTCGGCGATGACCTCGTTGGGATCCGCGGGATTCAGATTGCGCAGCATACGCGGGGAGTCGGGGTGATACCAGCGGCCGGCGACGTATGATCCGGTGTTCATGGGGGGCGCTCCTTCGGGGGCTTGACTGCATGAGCCGCGAGTGAGAGGCGACGCGACAGGAGCCTCATTCTACCAGCTTTGTCTGGCCGGCAGTCAGCTGGATGGAGCATGCTACCCTGTCGGCGCACGCGACATCTCATGCCATCGCTCACCTCTCATGCACCCTATGTTACTGAGGATTTGCCAATGAACACCACTTCGCCTGCGCCAAGACCGCTCTCACGCCGCGCCCTGCTCAAGCGCGCCGGCTTCACACCCCCAAGTGACAGGTCTCTGGTACAGTTTAGGTGTGCCAGATGGGCACACGCAGCAGAAAGCGACGCAACAGCATGTCAAGTCAGCATGGCGGGCCGCCGCCCTTGAATATCCCTCCCACGGAGCATCCCGCCGGCTTCCAGTTCATAGACGTGACCGCCGGCTCCGGCGCGGAAGCCAAGCCCGGCCAGCAGGTCTCGGTGCACTACACCGGCTGGCTCACCACTGGCGAAAAGTTCGACAGCTCGGTAGATCGAGGTCAGCCATTCCAGTTCCAGCTGGGTGCGGGTGGCGTGATCAAGGGATGGGATCTTGGCGTCGCGGGCATGCGTGTCGGTGGTCGACGTCGCCTAATTATTCCGGCTTCATTGGGATATGGAGCTCGTGGTTATCCGCCAGTTATTCCGCCGAATGCAACACTCATTTTCGACGTGGAGTTGCTCAAGGTAAGCTAACCATTTGTTCTTTGACCACAATTT
>DASWAC010000238.1:0-6178 GCA_036391335.1 Ktedonobacterales bacterium | reverse complement strand
TATCTCATCGTCTATATCGAGAATCCGCACGGCCCGTTCAAGCTGAGCGCCCAGCAGGGCTCGCTTGTCGCGGGACTCATGCTCGTGGTCGGCGGGCTCTTTGGCTTTCTGGCGGGCGGCCTGGTCTCAGATTGGCTGGGCCGGCGCTTCCAGGGCTCGCGGGTGCTGATCGCCGCATTCGCGCTGAGCGCCGCGCTCCCACTCTATCTGATCACGATGCTGACTCGTGCGCTGCCGCTCTTCGTCCTGTGCGGCATGGTGGCGATCTTCTGCTTCAACCTCATCACAGGGCCACTCACCGCAGCCGTGCAGGACGCGACGAGTCCGGGCCTGCGGGGCACTGCGGTGGCGGTGGTGCTGCTGTTCTCACACCTCCTGGGGGATAGCTGGGCGCCGGGCACCGTGGGGGTGATCTCAGACCACATCGGCGGCAAGGTGAATATCGCGCTCCTCTCCATCGGCATCCCGGCGGCGATCATCGGCATCGCCGTCGCCTGGTATGGCGCGCGACTGTATGCCAGTGAGGTCGAGGTGGTAGGTACCGAGAGCGCCGGGTGAGCCCGCAGGAGTGGGGATGAGTTGCGAACGGGCTGATGGGCGTGCTAGACTCATCATCGTGCGAGGAGGCCATCCAGGCTGGCACCCACTCTAGCCCGCATCGCACCTCGCTTGTCAATAGCTCTGCCGGAGGCTCCATGACACGTCACTATGACTTTGGCCACCCGGCGCTCTTTGATGTGGATAGTGTGGGGAAGCCGGGAAGCCGCCGCTTCCGCTTCGTGGTGCGGTCGCACGATGGGATGACGGCGAGCTTGTGGGTCGAGCGCCAGCACCTGGAACGGCTCTGCGAGGTGATAGATAAGCTGCTCGCCGAGCTGAACAGCAGACAGCCACTCGTGCGCGAGGCGCAGGCGGGCGGCCCTCCGCCGGGCGCGCCGGCTGATTTCCCTCGCTCACCGACCGTGGAGTTTCCGGTCGAGCGCCTCTCACTCGACTTTAACCCCCAGCGGCTGCAGCTGGCCCTGCACGCCTCAGCGAGTGGCGACGAAGACGACGAGGACAGCTCGCCTCAAGGGCCACGCGTGAGTGTCACCTTCGGCTGTGGGCTGGCCGATCGCCTGAGCAATCACATCGCGCGACTGCTCAGCACCGGCCGCGTGCGCTGCCCGTACTGTGGCTATCCTATGCAAGAGCAGCATCTCTGCGAGCCACGCGATGGCATCCACCCTGCCGTGCTGAACTAGCCCCGCTCCACCTCACGGGTCTATCACACCGCGAGGGAATTTATACTGCCCCGCGCATGCGAGCGTATATACTGTAAGCGGGAACCCATAGCTCGCTATCACGTCTTGCCATGGCCAGTTCCCCGCTTGCGGAAAGAAGGTGCTCCGTGGCCATACGTACCCTCGCGCGCTTCTACTATTATATCGTGTTCATTGCCCTGCTGAGCTTCATGACATGGCGGCTCGGCGCGCTCTTTGGCACGGCGTTAGGCTTCACCGGACTCCGTGGCTCGATGAATGCTCCCGCCGGCACACAGCTCACGCAAGACACGATCTTCGCCATCATCGCCGTTGGCGTCTTCCTCACGCTGGGCGGGCTGCACTACTGGCTGCTGCGCAAAGACATCGCCGGCTATCCGCTGGAGGGCGCCGAGAGTGGTGTGCGCTCGTTCTTTCTGAACTTCAGTGAGGGCATCGCCGCCATCATCGCGGTGGCAGCGGGCGCAAGCGCCCTATGGAGCCTGGGTCAAGACTACTCGACCTACGGCGGCGAGTCGAGCGCATTCTTGCCCGATGTCTCCGGTCCCCTTGGCGCGGCGCTGGCAGCCCTGCTGATGGTCGCGCTGCTGGAGATCGAGCGGCGACGCACGTTGCCCACTCGTGGCGTGGCCATGACATTTCAGCGCCTGCACCTCTATGCGATCCTCTTTATCTTCCTCAATATCGCCGCTCAATATGCCGTCGCGGCGCTGAATGCGGGACTCTTGCAGGTGTTGCTCAACAGCAAGACTGTGCATCTCTGTGTCTACGGTCCAGGCTTCGTCCCAGACAACCCCTGTCTGGGCATGAATACCGGCCTTCTGGGACCAATCCTGGCATTTGGGTGGTCCGCGCTCGCCTGGGTGGGCTACCTCCTCCTCGCGCGTGGTGACCTGCAATCCACCATGCGGCAGGTAGGCCAGCTGCTGAGCCTGGCAACCGGGGTGGGCTATTTCCTCTTCGGCCTGGTCCCCTTGCTGGCGATCACCTATGACACGATCAATGGGAGCGTCTTCGACTGGAATGCGATCCTCTCCCAGCGCATGCTGCCGCTCATCGTGGTGGGCATCATCATTGTGGTAATCTATCGCCTGATGATGGGCGTCGAGGGCGCGCGCTCGCATATGGGCGCCGTCACGACAGGGCTGGCCGCGCAAGCGGTGATCGCGCTCTCGTTCGCCGTGCCGTTCTGGGTCGGCGTGGGAACCGTGCTCTACCGGATCCTCAACGACCTGGCGACCAACCAGCAGACGTTTGGCACGCCCGCGTGGTCCACTCCGCTGGCGATGCTCATCTCAGGTGTGGTCTACATCCCGCTTGGCTTGCTGCTGCGCCAGGCCACTCACCGCACTGAGGTGACCAGCCCACGTCGCGCGGTGGTGCTGGCGCTGCTGGCGGGTGGTGTCGTGGCCGGAGCCGTCGGATTGGCGCTCGCGCTCTTTGCCTATGGCAGCGCCGCGGCTGGCGCGCCGATCAGCGATTTCGAGCGTGTGGGTCGCTCCGGCATCGCGACGCTCGTGCCTGGAGCGCTGCTCGCGGGCTTCTATGCCTGGTCGGCGTGGAGTGAGCGCCTGCTGGTGCGCGCGCCGGGCACTGAGCCCGCTGGTGGCCCTATGCCCGCGACCACGGTCGAGCAGCTGCTCGACCAGGTGGCTACGGGGGCCATCTCACGCGCCGAGGCCGCGACCCGCGTTCGCGAGATCGTGCGCGCCGGCGGGTAGGCCAGAGGAGGACGCGGTCTTCAGAGCAGGCCGGCGAATTGGTTCGCGAAGGCGCGATACACCAAGCCCTCTCGCGAGGAATCAGCGATCGCGAAGAGGACGTGTCGAAACTGTTGGCTATTTTGACCTTCCGGACCAAGATAGTGATAGAAGGCCTCCGCAACGGTCGCGGGCCTGTTCTGAAAGACGCCGCAGCCCCACGCCCCCAGGACGAGGGTGTCGCATTGGGCGTGGGCCGCTAGCGCGAGCACTTTGCCAGCACGCTCCATCACGGTTGGCGTGATCTTTTCGCGATGCTCAGGCTCATTCCGCATGATGGCGCCCGCGTTGGGGGCCGCGCTGGTGATGAAGTCAACGAGATACGGCTGTGGCAGCCACGCTCCGTCATCATCTCGGATGACGGGACAGCCAGGGCTAAGGATCATGCGATCAGAATAGAGCGTGGTGGCTTGTGCGCGATGGAACGCGTAGAAGTCGGGGCACCTGAGCAAGCTGGGAAAGAGTCCCGAGCCGCGCGCCAGGCTCTCCTCCTGCGCTCGCGCGCCACCGAGGAATCCTCCGCCTGGGTGACGGGCTGAGGCAAAGTTGAGCACGCCGATGCGCCGATCTATGCCACTCGCGGCCAGTCGCGCAGCGCCCTGGAGGGTCGTCTCGCGGGTGACGGCGAAGGTGGTCGCAGCGGCATTCACTGAGCGTGGCGCTTGCGCGACGAGGTGGTAAAGCTCATCGGGATGATATTCACGTGTGCCAGCGAGACAGGCAGCAAGCTGATCCGCGAACTCCACGCGGCTGCCGTCACGGCTGATGTAGGAGCCACGCGCGCACGCGTCGAGGGTCTCCTGGGCAGTCTTCTTGAGGTCCATGCGCCAGCCTTCCTTGCGATCGTGCCGCCTCCGTCACTGATCGGCTCATTCCGTCACCGTGTCGCGGAGGCGGAGTCGTGCGATCTTCCCGACCTCGCCGAGCGCTGTCGTGATCTCTTCCTCGCGGGCGTTGCCCAAGCGAGCCTCGAAGCCCGCCAGGATGCTCGCCTTCCTGTGGTCGCGGGCGCAGATGACGAAGGGGAAGTCGAAGCGCCGCTTATAGTCGTCATTGAGCCGGGTGAAGGCGGCAATCTCTCCGGAGGAGAGCACATCGAGCCCGGCGGCGGCCTGCTCGGCAGTGGAGGCTGGCGTCAGCGTGCCAGCCAGCGCGGCGCGACCCACCAGGTCCGGATGCGCCCGAATCAGCGCGAGCTGCTTCTCGATGGGGGCTGCCAGCATCGTCGCAGCGAGGGCATCATAGAGCGCCGCGACGCTGGGGAACGGGCGCCGCGCCCAGGTCTCCTCCACGATCCAGGGCGATCCCTCGAAGATGCCCGCCAGTGCCGCCACGAAGCCGGGCCGGTCGAGCGCGTTGAGCTGGCTCAGCGTTATCGGGCTCATAGCAGCTCTCCCCGCGCCAGCGCGGCGGCGATCTGGTTGTGGCGCTCGATCAGCGCAGGCAGGTCCAGGTCACGCAAGTGCCCATCCCGCACCCGCACCCTGCCGTTGATGACGCCCAGGTCCACCGTGGGCGGCTGGCAGAAGACCAGGGCTGCCAGGGGATCATGCACCGCGCCACCCGCCAGGCCGAGCGCATCCAGCCGATAGCCGATGAGGTCCGCCGACATGCCCGGCGCCAGCATCCCAATGTCGTCGCGCCCCAGTGTCGCCGCGCCACCTCGCGTGGCCAGCCAGAGCGCCTCGTGCGCCGTTAGCCCGGCGGGATCACCCATGACACGGTGCAACAGCAACGCCTGGCGCGCCTCGGCCAGCAGGTGCGAGCCATCATTCGAGGCCGAGCCATCCACGCCCAGGCCAACCCGTGCCCCTGAGTGCCGCAGCGCCCGCAGCGGCGCAATGCCTGAGGCTAGCCGCATATTCGAGGTGGGGCAGTGAGCCACGCCAGTGTGGGTCTTGCCCAGCTGCGCCACCTCAACATCCGAAGGATGCACCATGTGCGCATGCCAGACATCCTCGCCGAGCCATTCCAGATCTTCTGCCAGCTCGACCGGCGAGCGGTGAAAGACCTCGGCGCAATAGCTCGCCTCATCGAGGGTCTCGGCAAGGTGGGTATGCGAGTGGACGCCCTGCGAGCGGGCCAGCGCGACGCTCTCACGCATCAGGTCACGCGAGACGGTAAACGGCGAGCACGGGGCCAGCACGATCCGCAGCATGCTGTGGCGACCCGCGTCGTGATAGGTCTCGATGACACGTGCCGAGTCGCGCAGGATGCTCGCCTCATCCTCCACGACGCTATCCGGCGGCAGGCCGCCCTTCGACTCGCCGACCGACATGGACCCACGCGCCGCATGGAAGCGAAAGCCCATCTCTCCAGCCGCCTCGATCTGGTCATCCAGCCGGGAGCCGTTGGGCCAGAGGTACATGTGATCGCTGGAGGTGGTGCATCCCGAGAGCATCAGCTCGGCAATGGCGACCTTCGTGCTGACCCGCACCGCCTCTGGCGTCAGCCCGGCCCAGATGGGATAGTGGGCGCGCAGCCAGGCGAAGAGGTTCACGTCCTGCGCGGCTGGCAGGTTTCGCGTCAGGGTCTGGTAGAAGTGGTGATGCGTATTGACCAGCCCAGGTAAGATGACCATTGCCCGCGCATCGATCACCTCGTCGGCATGTTGCGGCAGGTCCTCGCTTAGCCCGACCTGACGGATGACATTCGCCTCGGCATAGACGGCCCCATCGGCGAGACGCGTGTCGGCGTCGTCCATGGTGACGAGCAGCTTCGCATGCTGGATCAACAATGAAGGCATGTCGCTTCTCCCTATCTAGCATCTAGAGGATACCTCTCTCGCGCATCCTGACGCGGGCGATCGAGCCTCTCCAGGCGCGCATAGACACCTCCGTGATCACTGCTGCGGTTCGGCTCCTCGCGGGTGAGACGAGGATAGCACGAGTCTTCGCCCGCCCGCCGGTCACGTGTGAGACCATCGTGAACGGGCTCCCACCGTTTGAGACATGGCAGAGAGACCGGAATGGGAAAGTATGTATGGCGCTGTGGGCCATTCGCGTGGTCAGACGATATCTCGCAGTCGTGCCGACCACCGCAAGGCGGCGACGGCGCCCAGCCGATGATAGGGCAAGGAGGGAATGAGCATGAACAGCATCGTGATCTACGCATCGCACTTTGGCACTACCCGGATTATCGCGCAGGCCATCGCAG
>DASWAC010000237.1:0-1703 GCA_036391335.1 Ktedonobacterales bacterium | reverse complement strand
GAGCTGGTGCTCGTTGTCGACGCGATAGTGGCAGGTGGGGCAGGTCTGGCGCTCGGTCATCTCGGCCAGCAGTGACTCTTCCTCCAGCTGGCGCTCATAGAGCTCCGCGAGGGTCTGCCTGGGTCGGATGATGAGGTAGATGAAGAGGCCGCCGATGTTGAAGACAGCCACCAGCAGCGTTGCTGCTACCTGCAGGATCCCATCCTGGGTGCGCGAGCGCACATCGCGCCAGGTCCAGAAGACGAGCGCCAGCCAGAAGATGACGACGAACGAGCCGAAGAAGAAGCCGACGAGGGGGATGAGCGCGCCAAGCAGGCCGCTGGTGCCACCGCTGGAAGAGGAGGTGTCTTGTGAGCCGCTAGCGGTGGTCGGGGCGGCACCAGTGGTCGCCGTGGGAGCGGGAACAGTCGGAGTGGTAGCGACCGCGATGAAGTGATGCAACTGGTATGCCAGTGTCAGATCCACGGATAATTCCCCTCTTTCGGCTAGCCAGGGTCTCGATTTTTCTGTCTATGGTGCGCTCGGTCAGCGAAGTGTGCCATGAGTTCGCGCGCGTGCCTCACCGCCTGCACAGGCAACGGCGAGACTACCATCATGGCCAGCGTGTGTCAAGAAGGCATGGCCGTGGGAAACATGCTATCAGGTAGGCACGGCTCTCATCAACGGACATAGCCCACACGGTGTGCTGGCGCATTCCCATGCCGTTGGGCTACACTCTTCCCGTCACCATCCCTCAAGGCAGGAAGGCGCCCGTGCCGCAGCATCCTCTCGCCGACCACATCCGCGCGATCATCGAGACCGAGGGCCCCATCACCTTCGCGCGCTATATGGCCCTGGCGCTCTACGATTCTGCCGCTGGCTATTATTCCGGCGGCGCGACCGGACGCGAGCCTGTCGGCTGGGCTGGCGATTTCTTCACCAGCGGCGATATCTCCCCGCTGTGGGGCTGGGCCATCGCCAAGCAGCTCGACACCATGTGGCGGCAGATGAGCATGCCCACGCCGTTCGATGTGGTCGAGCCGGGCGGCGGACGGGGATTGCTGGCCCGCGACGTGTGGCGCCATGCGCCGCCGGACCTGGCCCGGGCACTGCGCTACACCATCATCGAGAGCGCCCCGGCGGAAAACGAGCTGCTGCGCGCACGGGCCTCGCGGCTGGCGGCTGACCTCGCGGCGGTGGGCATTGCCCCCGAGCGGGTGCGTTGGCGAAGCGAGGATGCGCTGCGGGAGCCCATCACCGGCTGCATCCTCTCGAATGAGCTCTATGATGCGCTCCCCTGTCACCGCGTGCTGCGCGATGGCGCGACCCTGCGCGAGGTCTATATCGGCGTGGCCAGGGAGGGATCGCGGCTGATCGAGCTGGCCGGCCCGCCTTCCACCCGGCGCATCAGCGCCTATCTGGCCCGCTATGCGGTTGACTGGCGGGCGCTGCCCAACGGCTGGCGCGGCGAAGTCTGCCTGGCGGCTGAGCAGGCGATGCGCGGCTGGGCAAGGCGGCTGGCTCGCGGTTACCTGCTCACCGTGGACTATGGCGCGACGGCCCACGAGCTCTATTCCGCCGAGCGGCTGAAGGGCACTCTCGGTGTCTACGCCGACCACCGCTTCTCCGATGATCCGCTGCGGGCGCCGGGCGAGCAGGATATCACCGCGCACGTCAATTTCAGCGCGCTCATGCGTGTGGGTGAGCAGGCAGGCGCGCGCACG
>DASWAC010000236.1:0-2662 GCA_036391335.1 Ktedonobacterales bacterium | reverse complement strand
GGAGCACGAGCGTCTCGCCCTCTATGCTGCCGCGTACCCGGCCGAGGCGCAGACCTTCGTCGAGCGGTGCCGCGAGCTGCGTGAGGCCGCCTTTCACGTGCTGGATGCGCTCGCCCACCAGCGGGCCGCGCCCGATGCATCAGCCCGAGCCGTAGACGCGTTCCTGGCGCGCGGCCGCTATGCCATCGCACCGGCGCTGGTCGCGGCTGCGCTCACCTGGCAGCACGATTCTCCATTCGACCATGCGCTCGACCCCGTGCTGGACTCGCTCGTGCGGCTGCTGAGCACCACTGAGCGGAGCCACCTGCGCATGTGCCAGGCGGACGACTGCGGCTGGCTCTTCCTCGACACGAGCCGGACCCACCAGCGACGCTGGTGCTCGATGCGGGGGTGTGGCGCCCGCGCCAAGGCCCGGCGGCACTATCGCCGTCATGTCACCACCGCCAGCGCTTGACCGCTTCCCGCCGTCCCAGTCACGGGGATTCGCCTCGCACTCGACCTAACTGCTTTGACAGTCTTGACAGGTGAGGTTTTGCTCCGCTACAATCTCCGGCAACGTCGCCAGGTCGAGTAGTGATGGCCCTTTTTGACACAATTGCTTTCGGCAAGGAGTGCTTGCATGCGTCTGCGCCAAGGATTGCGCTGGATACCAATGCTTCTGCTGGTGGGAATGCTCGTCACCGCATGCGGCAGTCAGTCGGCCACGGCCACGCCAACGGATACCGTCGCGGCGGCCTCAACGGCTACCTCAGGCTCGCAGCCTACCACTGCGGGCACCGGGAACAAGACCATCGTCCAGGTGAGCAACTTCAAATTTACGCCCGCGACGATCACGGTGAAAGCCGGAGACACCGTCGAGTGGCAAGGTCAGTCTGGCACGCATGAAGTCAAGAATGATCCAGGGTCATCGGTCACGTTCGATGGGCCGCTAGACACCGGCGCGAAGTTTGATGTGGTCTTTAGCGCGCCGGGAACCTATCACTATCACTGCGCGATTCATCCCTCGATGGTCGCGGAGGTGATCGTCACCGCCTGAGCCTCGCGCTCACGAAGGCGCCGCCCGCGCTTGGCCAGACTCCGGTGGACAACTGGTCACGCGAGCGGCGCCCTTTTGTGCCCCTGCGCTCGCGGGCGAGGACGAAGTGGCCTGGGCTAGAGCCGTTCGAAGACGAGCTGCATGCGTGGCTGCGCCTCCGTGGCAGGCTGGGTTTCGTCGAAGCCCGTGCAGGCGAGCGCCGTGCGAAGGTTACAGGTCGCGCCGAGCGCACTAAGCTCATCTGGTGTGAAGACCTGCCACGAGAAGCTCTCGACCGTCCCGGTGCTGCCGTAGGTGATGCTGGTGGTGAGGCGATTGCCGTCGAGGCGCTGCGTCGTGGTGATCTGCTCCCCTTCGCGCGCCGAGGTCAAGGTGCCCTGCCGGCGGACGAAGAAGTCACGGTGATAGACATCGAGGACGATGCGAGCCCCACGGGTGAGTAGATTGGCAAGGTCACCTAGCAGCGCGGCATTGGTCGCATCGTCGAAATAGCCAAAGCTGGCCCACATGCTCAGCACCGCGTCAAAGGGTCCGCCGATGGTGTCGAGCCGCCGCATATCGGCCTCGACATAGCGCACCGGCGTCACTCCTGCCTGGGCCGACGCCTCACGCGCCTGCGCGAGCTGCGCCGCGTCGCGGTCCACGCCGGTGACCGCATGGCCACGCTCTGCCAGGGGGAGAGCGATGCGCCCGTTCGCGCAGCACAGGTCGAGCACAGCGTGGAAGCGTGGCAATGGAAGCTGGCATGCCAGGAAGGCCAGCTCACGCGCGGTATAGTCTGGCCCGTACGTGCGCAAGAACGTGGTGAACCAGCGTTGAGTGTAGGCGTTGGCTGGCGGCGTCGAGCTTTCCATGGGTGCGCCCTTTCTCAGCGAGTGAATGGCTGATGTCCGCGCCACCAGCAAGCCGCCTCCCCTTCCGTCAGCGCGGAGAGTGAGGCGGCAGTGAGCGTCGGTGTAGCCGCGACACGCCCTAGAGAATATATTGGCTGAGGTCCTCGTCGGCCAGCAGCGAGGCCAGCCGCTCGCGCACGAAGGCGCGATCCACCGTGACGGTCTGCCCGCTCATGGTGTCGGCTGCGAACGAGACATCCTCCAGCAGGCGCTCCATGATGGTGTGCAGCCGGCGCGCGCCGATGTTTTCCACCCGCTCATTCATCTGATAGGCGGCCTGAGCCAGCTCGTCAATGCCCTCTTCGGTGAACTGGAGCGTGAGGCCCTCAGTGGCGAGCAGCGCGGCATATTGCTTCGTCAGCGCATTCTCAGGCTCGGCCAAGATGCGGCGGAGGTCATTCACGCCCAGGGGCTCCAGCCCGACGCGAATGGGCAGGCGACCTTGCAGCTCTGGAATGAGGTCCGACGGCTTGGACGAGGAGAATGCGCCCGCCGCGATCCACAGGATGTGATCGGTGCGCACCGCCCCGTAGCGTGTGGCCAGCGTCGTCCCCTCGATGAACGGGAGCAGGTCACGCTGCACGCCCTCGCCTGAGACATCGGGGCCACTCGTCGAGCCGGCGCTGATCACCTTATCGATCTCATCGAGGAAGACGATACCCAGCTGCTCGGCGCGGTTCACCGCCGCGCGCATCAATGACGACTGATCCACCAGGCGGATCGCCTCGTCTTC
>DASWAC010000235.1:0-2809 GCA_036391335.1 Ktedonobacterales bacterium | reverse complement strand
TGGCGGCGCGTCTGCTGGCGCGGCACGGGCCACGCTCAGTGCTGGTGACGCTGGGTGGCGACGGCGTCGTGGGTGTTGGCGGTGGCGCGAGCTTCCATGTGCCCGCATTTGCCGTGCCGGCGGTGGATACGACAGGTGCGGGCGACACCTTCGTCGGGGCGTGCGGTGTCAGGCTGGCCATGGGTGATTCACTGGCCGACGCCGTGCGCTATGCCTCGGCTGCCGCCGCGCTGAGTGTTGGCATGCTTGGGGCGCGTGAGGGCATGCCCACCGCGGAGCACGTAACCGCGTTTTTGGCAGCGACCCCTGCCACACGATAAGCTATGCCTGAGCGAGCAGTCAGGTGATCGAGGAAAGGCTCCCCGCGCGTGAAGAAGCACATTCTGCTGGACTGTGATCCTGGGCATGACGACGCCATCGCCATGTTGCTGGCGGCGCGGCATCCCGACATCGATCTGGAGGCGGTTATCGCCGTGGCGGGGAACCAGACGGTGGAAAAGACGTCGCTCAACGCACGGAAGGTCTTCACGCTGGCCGGAGTGAGCGAGATTCCCATCGCCCGTGGGATGGACCGCCCGATGATGCGCGATTTGCGGGTCGCGGCGGATATCCACGGTGCGTCTGGCCTGGATGGCCCCAAGCTGCCGAAGCCAGCCATGCCTCTGGTGGCCCAGCATGGGGTGGATCTCATCATCGAGCGGGTGCTTGCCGCCAAAGACGAGATCACCCTCGTCGCGACGGGGCCGCTGACCGATGTGGCCATGGCGATGCGGCGTGAGCCACGCATTGTCCCGAAGATCGAGCAGATCGTGCTGATGGGTGGTGCGATCAACTTTGGAAATACGACCCCGGCGGCGGAGTTCAACATCTACGTCGATCCTGAGGCGGCGCATGTGGTCTTTTCGTGTGGGCGGCCACTGGTGATGATCGGCCTCGACGTGACGCATACAGTGCTGGCGACCGAAGAGGTGCGCGCACGCATTCGCGCGCTGGGCAGCCCGGTCGGGCACCTGGTGGATGATCTGCTCGGCTTCTTCGCTGGCACCTATAAGAATGTCTTTGGCTTCGACGCGCCGCCGCTGCATGATCCCTGCACGGTGGCCTATGTGATCGATCCCACCTTGTTCGAGACGAAGCCCATGCATGTGGCCATCGAGCTTCACGGCGAGCACACGCTTGGTCGCACCGTCTGCGATGTCTTCGGGGTGACAGGACTGGCGCCCAATGCCGAGGTTGCCGTCGCGGCGGAGGTGTCGCGCTTCTGGGATCTGCTCATCGAGACCCTGGCGCGCTATCCGACGAAGGGCTGACTCTCTCCCGACGCGCTTGCCTCCGTCACCGTGTGCCCTGCCGCCACCAGCGCCGCGATGGCCTGCGCGAGCTGTGCCGCGCGCACCAGCAGATAGTCGGTGTCATAGGTTGCCAGGGTGAAGATGCTCACGCCCGCCTCAGCCAGCGGAGACGCCAGCGCGGCCATCACGCCGGTCAGCGCGAAGTCAAGCGGACCCTCCACGCGCAGGCACCGCCAGTCGCGCAGCGCGGTGACCTCCGTGGGCACCGAGGCGCTCTGGCAGACGATCGAGAGCTCCTGCGGCGTTCGGGTGACCGAGGTGAAGGCCCCCACCTGTGTCCAGTCGGGCACGGCAGCGCTGGCGTCGAGACGGCACACAGCATAGAGATCGGGGAGCACGGCGAGGCGCAACGCGGGTGTCATAGCTTGATCCACTCCTCCATGACGAGACGCCCAGGCATATCCACTGATGTGCCAGGATTCCTGCTCATGGTGCGCACATTTTACCGTGGCCCGTATAATGGAGAATGCCGCGCTATGTCCCATCCTGTGTGGGAGAAGTCAACCCACCAGGGACGAGTCTGGAACACCAACGACCATGAGCTATGTGCCTAGCACCTCCGCCGAGCAGCAAGCGATGCTCAAAGCTATCGGCGTCGAGTCCCTTGAAGAGCTGTTGACCGCGATTCCCGACGAGGTGCGCTTCCATGGCGCGCTCGACCTGCCGCCCGCCCTCCGCGAGGCAGACGTGCGCCGCGCTGTGAGTGCCCTCGCCGCCAAGAACGCTAGCGCCGCTCAGGCAGCCTCGTTCCTTGGCGCGGGAACCTATGAGCATGTCATTCCCAGTGTCGTGCCACACCTGATGAAACGGTCAGAGTTCTACACATCCTACACGCCATACCAGCCAGAGGTGAGCCAGGGCATGCTGCAGGCCATCTACGAGTTCCAGACGATGGTCTGCGAGATCAGTGGGATGGATGTCGCGAATGCCTCGCTCTATGACGGCTCGACCGCCGTCGTCGAGGGGGCGCTCTTGGCCGTCGGGCCCGAAGGCACTGGTGAGGTGCTGGTCTCTCGCGCCGTGGACCCGCAATATCGCGCCACACTGCGCACCTATGCCTGGGCGCGTGGCTTCACTGTGCGTGAGATCGAGCTCGATGGCGGGGTGACCGCGCTGGCGAAGCTCGAAGCCGCCATCACGCCGGAGACGAAGGCCGTCATCATCCAGCATCCAAACTTCTTTGGCTGCCTCGAAGATGTCTATGGCGTCGAGAAGCTGGTCCGCGCGTCAAAGGCGCTCTTCATCGTCGCCATCAGCGAGCCTGCCTCCCTGGGCATCCTGACGCCGCCAGGCGAGTATGGCGCGGATATCGTGGCCGCCGAGGGTGGCACCCTGGGCATGCCGCCGAGCTTTGGTGGCCCGGCGCTGGGCCTCTTCGCGACGAAGGGAGAGCACGTGCGCCGCATGCCGGGGCGCTTGGCGGGGCGCACCGTGGACAACCGTGGCCAGACGGGCTA
>DASWAC010000234.1:0-1873 GCA_036391335.1 Ktedonobacterales bacterium | reverse complement strand
GGTCAGTGTGCCAGAGCGCGAGACGAAGCCGACGCCGCCTTCCTTGAAGATGTGATAGGGCATGATGCCCACCTTGCCTGCGCCGGGGCTGGCCAGTCCGGGACAATTTGGCCCAATGAGGCGCGTGGGATGCTCTTTGAGAAAGGCCATGACGCGCGTCATGTCGAGCACAGGAATGAACTCCGTGAGGCAGACGACCGTCTCGAATCCAGCGGCGGCGGCCTCCATGATCGCGTCAGCCGCGCCCAGCGGCGGCACGAAGATGCACGAGACGTTCGCTCCGGTCTTGGCCTTGGCCTCGGCCACGGTGTCAAAGATGGGCAGACCGTCGGCCTCACCACCGCCCTTGCCGGGGGTCGTGCCTCCCACGACATTCGTGCCCGAGGCAAGCATGCCTTTCGTGTGATAGGAGCCCTCGCGACCGGTGATGCCCTGCACGATCACCTTAGACTGCTTATTGAAGAGAATGCTCACGACTTAGTTCCCCTTCGCCTTCACTTCGGCGACGATCTTCTCAGCGGCCTCGCGCATGTCTTTGCCCCAGGTGAGACCCGCGTCAGCCAGCAGCGCGCGCCCCTCGACCTCGCCTGTGCCAGAGAGGCGGGCGACGATAGGCATGCCCTTGGGCAGCTCATGTTGGGCCATGATAATGCCTTTGGCGACCTCCTCGCCACGTGTGATGCCCCCGAAGATGTTCACCAGAATGCCCTTCACCTGCGGATCGCGGGCGACGAAGAGAAGGGCCTTTTTCATGGTCTCAGCCTTCGCGCCACCGCCGATGTCGAGGAAGTTCGCGGGTTTGCCGCCGGTGCGCGAGACCATGTCGAGCGTGGTCATCACGAGACCAGCGCCATTGCCGATGATGCCGATATCACCGTCGAGCTTGACGTACGTCAGTCCCTCTTCCTTGGCCTGATATTCCAGCGGATTGGCCTCCTCAGACTCGGCCCAGCTGGCATACTCCTGCTGGCGCGGCAAGGCGTTATCGTCAATGAGGATCTTGCCGTCGGCGGCCATCACCAGGCCGTCTTTGGTCAGCGCCAGCGGATTGATCTCCGCCAGGGTCGCGTCGGATTCGGTGAACGCGCGACCCAGCGCGGCGAGGATGGCGCCACCCTTGGCGACGACGTTGTGCGGCATGCCCGCCGCGGCCAGCATATCGCGCGCCTGGAATGGCAGCAAGCCCCAGCGCACGTCTATCGGCTGCTTGATGATCTTTTCCGGCGACTCTTCGGCGACCTGCTCGATATCCACACCGCCGGCAGCGCTCACCATCACCACAGGGGCCTGTGAGGCGCGATCGAGCACGATGCCTAGATAATATTCCTCGGCGATATCAATCTTAGGGGTCACGAGCACCTTCTCGACCGTGAGGCCCTTGATGTCCATCCCCAGCACTTTCGCCGCCGCGGCGCGCGCCTGCTCGGGCGTGTCACCAAACTGGATTCCTCCCGCTTTGCCACGGCCGCCGACATACACCTGGGCCTTGATGACCACCGGCTGGCCAAACTCGCGGGCGATGGCCTCGGCTTCCTCCGGTGTCTTGGCCACTTTGCCTGGCTGCACCGGGATGCCATAGCGACGCATGATCTCTTTGGCTTGGTACTCGTGAATCTTCACTCGTTGCTCGATTCCAGAACACGCCGCATGTGTCTTGTGCCCGCGCAAGGCGCGTCGCTGCGCACATGGCGGAAAGGCGCCCAGGGGCGGCGCACCCCTGGACACTGGTCACTATGCTCAATCGTACCGAATCGCATCGCATGGGTCAACCGTGCGCCCTTGCGTCTAGCGCAGCTCGCGGATGCCACGCACACTCAGCCCAATGGCATCCACCGCCAGCAGGAGGAGCGCGCACCCCCCGAAGATGAGCGCC
>DASWAC010000233.1:0-2177 GCA_036391335.1 Ktedonobacterales bacterium | reverse complement strand
TAAACGTCTTATGCACAATGATGGAATCCGCGTAAGCAGGCAGCGGCTGCTCGGCAGGCGAGACTCTGACCGTGCGCTCCTTTGGGCGGTCGGTGGGCGTATCCATGACCTTCACGCCGAGCTCATTCATCAGGCGCATGTTGGTCTGCGCCAGCATGGAATGCTTCTGATAGCGCACGAGCGGTGAGCCGAGCAGCGCCTGTTGCTCTTCGATCTGCTGTGACGTATGGCCATACCACTCGCAGGCGATGCGCACCTTTCGCATGAGCTTCACTGGCTGGACGGCGAAGATGGCATCCAATGCGAGATAGAGGTTGATGCTGCGGTTGAGCAACACCTTGCGACCGTGACGCAGCCGGCTCACCACGGCCTGCTGCCCGGCAGTCGCGACGGCAGCTTCCGCTTCCTGAATCTGCTGGGTGAGCTGGCCCAACGAGAACACATCGAGCTTGAATTCGAGGAAGCTAACGACGTCCGCGGTCGCGCCTTCCTGCCACTGGCGCAGCAGGTCGAGGGCCCGCGCCCCATCGTAGCGCGAGGAAGCATGCGGCACGCTCAGCAGGAGGTCTTTGACCTCGCAGATGTAGAGCGCGTGCAGATAGCGCACCGTCGCCGAGACAGGGAACGACATGAAGCGCCGCTGCCCATGCACTCGCTGGAGGAAGCCAAAGCTATCTACAAAATCTGGCCGGATGCGCTCGAACGCGGTTTCCTTATCCAGAATCAGCTGCGGAATAGAAGGGTGATCGCCATCAGGCGGGACGCTTTCCATCGGGTTCCTCCCCTTGCGAAGCGACTGCGTGGGTGTGCGCCCGCCCCCTCACCACGACTCCCTCGCGGACGGGTCTCCTTTGAGCGCGAGCCTTCCCATGCCGCTGCACATCCCATCATTCACTCTAACACACTCGGCGCGCCTTCTTAGAGCGTCTAACAAGACTTTGCCGCAGCACCGCGAAACCCCCTCTTCCTTGGGGAGAGGGGGCAGGGGTGAGGGCAGCACGGTTCCTTCCAGAGGTTTCGTTAGGTGTTCTTAGTGCGACATGACCACGGAGCGCACGGTTTCCGCATGTCTTCGCTACGAGGGTGCTGGCTCGACCAGCAGGGAGCGCTCAGCCCGCGCGGTGCCGCCTGTCGTGGCGGCGAAATCTATGTGACGATACCAGCCGGGAGGCAGGTCGGGAGGCAGGACCAGCAGGGTCTTCGCGCCGGCGTCGCTGGTGAGCGGGGCACGCACTGGTGCGCTGGCGACCCGCGCCTCGCGCACGGCCTCCGCCAGGGAAGGGGATGAGGCGTCCATCGCACGGAGCAGGTCGGCGAGTGATGCATAGGGGCCGATGAGGAGGGATCGCAGCATCACATAGGCTTTGCCATCTGCGACGGTGGCCGGGGCCTGCGGCACGGCGATCCAGGAGATCGAGAGGGTCACGCCAGGAGTCGTGGTCGCGCCACCCGCGCCAGAGGCCACTGAGATGGGCGCCAGCGCGGCAAAGTGGTAGCGGACCTGCCCCGTCAGCGCCTCGGGGGGTGTGCTCGCGGGCATGACGAATGCCACCAGCCGTGGGGCCTGCAAGCCGAGGTAGCCCACCAGCAGCGCCACCAGCGTGATGCCGAGCGCCCAGCGCAGACGCACCGGCGGTCGCCAATAGGGAATGGCGTCATCTCCTGGACGCGGTGGGGTGGGCTCCATGAGATCCTCACTCTCTACACTGAGAGAGTAGCGCGCGCTACGAAAAAAGTGTGTAACATCTGTTCACTCGCTCGCGATGGAAAGACAGACGCCTGGAGGGGGTGCCTGACCTCCCTAACGATGTGGCGTCTTCGAGGACAACTCTGATGCTAGCAACGCCTGATATGACTGAGCAGTTCACCGCTGCCCTCACGAGCGAGCGGGCACGGCTGGTGCGGCTGTGCGCCCGGCTCACGGGGTCGAGCGCCGCCGCTGAGGACCTGGCGCAAGAGACGCTGCTCGAAGCGTGGCGCGCCCTAGAGAAGCTCCGCGACGCGAGCGGCATCTCGCCGTGGCTCTCGGCCATCGCGCGCAATGTCTGCCTGCGCTATCAGCGCCGGCGCGGTCGTGAGCTGGCGCACCAGCTTCCCGGCGATGCCGAAGCCTGGATGGCTGCGGAGCTTCTCGCCGATGACGAACCGCTCTCGCTTGCCGTCGAGGATGCCGAAGT
>DASWAC010000232.1:0-13849 GCA_036391335.1 Ktedonobacterales bacterium | reverse complement strand
ATCGCACTCAGGGAAGCCTGAGCACGAGATGAACTTCCCAAAGCGACCACTGCGCAGCAGCAGCGGCTTCCCACACTGAGGGCACGCTTCACCGATCTCCTCGACCGGGCGCTGCACCCGCACCATCTCTTTGGTGGCGCGCTCCAGGTCGGCGCTGAAGCCGGTGTAGAACTCTCCTAGGAACTTGGTCCAGCTTTGGGTGCCCTCTTCCACGGCGTCGAGCTGGCGCTCCATGCGTGCGGTGAAGTTGACATCCACGATATCGCCGAAGTGCTTGCGAAGCTGATCGTTCACCGTCTCGCCGAGCCATGTCGGCACGAACCGGCGGTCCTGCTGCTCCACATAGCCACGATCCTGGATGGTGCTGACGATAGGTACATAGGTGCTGGGCCGTCCGATGCCACGCTCTTCGAGCTCTTTGATGAGGCTTGCCTCGTTATAGCGCGGCGGTGGCTGGGTGAAGTGCTGCTCGGGCGCCAGCTTGCGCAGGGTCAGCGGCTCGCCGTTTGCCAGGGGTGGCAGCATCTCGGCGTCTTCCTTGTGCGGCCAGACCGCATAGAAGCCGTCGAACTTCATCGTCGAGCCGCTGGCGCGGAAGAGGAGCTTCGCCGCACCGATCTCCACGCGTACGGTGTCGAAGATGGCTGGCGCCATGAATGATGCCACGAAGCGGCGCCAGATCAGCTCATAGAGCTTGCGCTGCTCATCGTTCAGGTGACTCTTGATGCGGTCGGGCGTCAGCGTCACGTCGGTCGGGCGGATCGCCTCGTGGGCATCTTGCACGCTGGCCTTGGCCTTCGCGGTGCGGCCCGCGCCGACATGTTGCGGTGAAAATGCCTGCGCGATATAGCCCTTCACCGCCGTCTGTGCCTCATCTGAGATGCGGGTCGAGTCCGTGCGCATATAGGTGATGAGGCCCTGCTGCCCCATCTCGCCCAGCTCAATGCCCTCATAGAGCGCCTGCGCGATGGCCATGGTGCGCTTCGGCTTGAAGCCCAGGCGCGTCGAGGCGTCTTGCTGGAGTGTGCTGGTGGTGTAGGGTAACCCCGGCTGGCGGCGCGTGTCGCGGCGATCTACCTTCAGCACCTGCCAGCGTGCGCCATCCAGCTCGCGGAGCAACGCCTTGGCCTCTGCCTCGGAGCCGATGCGCAGCTTCCCCTTCTCGCGCTCGGTGGCGACATCATCACCCTCAGGGTCCGGCTCACTCGCGCCGTTCGCGCCATGGGCCGCGGCTTGCCCCGGCCGGCCCGCGAGCATCGCCACGAAGGTGCGCGCTTCGTTGAGCTTCGAGAGGGTTGCCGCGATGGTCCAATATTCCTCTGTCTTGAAGTCGCGAATCTCAGCCTCGCGCTCGCAGATCAGCCGCACCGCGACGGATTGCACACGTCCGGCGCTGGTGCCCGAGGCGACCTTGCGCCAGAGCAGCGGGCTAATCTGATAGCCCACCAGGCGGTCGAGCACACGCCGCGCCTGCTGCGCGTTGAAGAGGTCCTCGTTGATCTCGCGCGGGTGGGCCACGGCATCTTGTACGGCACGCTTGGTGATCTCGTGGAAGACCGCGCGACGAGGATGCTGGAGGTTGAGGGCTTTCTTGAGCGACCACGCGATGAACTCGCCCTCGCGGTCGGGGTCAGGCGCGAGGTAGACTGTGCTCGCCTTCTTGCTCGCGCTCCGCAGCTCCCTGATCACCTTATCTTTGCGATCGATCTCCTGATAGGCGGGCATGAACTCATGCGCCACATCCACACCGAGGTCGCTCTTTGGCAGATCGAGGATATGCCCCATCGAGGCGCGCACCTCGAAATCACTGCCGAGGAACTTTTCTATAGTCTTCGCCTTCGCGGGCGATTCAACGATAACGAGATTTTTGGCCATTCGGAAAACCGTTCCATTCTCTCTGGGTTCGCGCCACCACACCGGCCATCCGATTGCGAGCGCCCTCCATTGCCGTCATACGCTTGACACTCGCACAGTGTTACCACACGTCGGAGCCATGCGCCAGTAATTTTGACGATCCGGTGATGGACTATAGCACGCGTGTCAAGTGCCCAACACAGGGTATGCCATTACGAGCGAGCGGTGAAGTACATCCCCCATCGGTCATATTCTTCGTGAGCGACGAGAGGTGGCAGTGCGTATCTTCAAGTAGCTGCCAGCGCAGGTGATGCTCGCTCGAGTGATGCTTGCTTGACGTTCACGCCTGCGGTGGCGGATAATGCGCTAAATGCCGGGTCAAGGGCGACTTCCAGCGCGCGGGCGAGCACGTTGCTCCCGCGCGTTTGCGTTACTCACCCCACAGGCACGCCAGGGCCCAGGTCCGCGAGCCTGCCAGCCGCCCCGGCAGGAGGATGACGATGGGCGCCTCCGCCACTTCGCGGAAACCGCACGACAGCACCAGCCCAAAGCGCGCACGTGGGGCTGGCGCCAGCGTGCCCGCCGAGCCGGAGCCTCACACCGCGTCATTCACCCGTCTGCTCACCCTGTGTCGCCATTATCTGCTCGAATCTGACTTGCATCTCATCGAGTCCGCCTATGACACCGCCGCCCGGGCTCATGCGGGGGTCAAGCGCCGCTCTGGTGAGCCGTATATCGAGCATCCCATCGCGGTGGCTGCCATTCTCGCGGGCCTCGCGGTAGACGCCGAAGGCATCGCAGCGGCCCTCTTGCACGACACGGTCGAGGATACCCCTGTCACCCAGGAGCTGCTGGTGGAGCGCTTCGGGCACGCCATCGCCGAGATCGTGGACGGCGTCACCAAATTCAGCGCGGTCGAAGCACCGCCCATTGACGATGACGATGAGTTTGCGACGCCGTCCATCAACCGCAAGGACCACGCGAATGCCGAGACCTTGCGCAAGCTCTTCGTCGTGATGCTGCATGACCCCCGTGTCGTGCTCATCAAGCTGGCGGACCGGCTGCATAACATGCGTACCATGGGGCATATGCCGCCTGCGAAGCAGATGATCAAATCACGTGAAGTGCTCGATGTCTATGCGCCCCTCGCCGGGCGCATTGGTCTTTATGCGATGCGTGGCGAGCTGGAAGACCTGGCGTTTCTCTACCTGCGGCCAGATGAGCTCTCCCGGGTGCGCGCCCTGCTGGAAGACGAGCGGACGCGGCGGAAGAAGTGGGCCCAGCAGATGTGCGATCACATGCGGCATGAGCTCGACGCCGTCGGCATTCCCGCGTGTGTCAACTGGCGTGTGAAGCGGCCCTATCGGGCGTGGGCCGAGGCAAATGCGGCCGGCACCGACATCGCACAGCTCAACGATCTGCTCGCCTTCTATGTGCTGGTCTTCACCAAAGAAGAGTGCTATAGCTCGCTCGGGCACATCCACCAGCTGTGGCTGCCGTTTGGCCGCACATCTGACTACATCGGCGCGCCCAAGGCCGACGGCTATCGCTCGCTGCACACCGCCGTCTTCGCGCTCGACGGGCGACCCGCGCAGATACGCATTCGCACGCACGAGATGCACCGGGCCGCGCACCACGGTGTGGCTGCCACGTGGATGGAGGCCGCCGCGCGCGGCGAGCGAGTGGCTGGCACGCTTGCCCAGGCGGCGCAGCTTCCAGACTGGGTGGCGCAGGTGCGCAGCTGGGAAGAAGACCTCGGTCTCAGCGCCTTGGAATTTGTGCACGTGGTGCGCGATGAGATGCTGCGGGAGCAGGTCTTCGTCTCCACTCCCAAGGGAGGTGTGGTTGAGCTGCCTGCTGGCTCGACGGTGCTCGATTTCGCCTATCGCATCCACACTCGCGTCGGCGACAAGACCACCGGCGCCCTGGTGCACACCGCCAGCCCAGACGGCGTGACCGTCGCCCGCTATGCGCCACTGGATTACGTCGTGCGCACCGGCGATGTGGTGCAGGCGCTGACAGATCCGGATGCCCACCCGCATCCCGAGTGGCTGAGCATCGCGCAGACGGTCTATGCCCGCGAGAAGATCGGCCGCGCCCTCAGGCTGCAGGGACGCGTCGGTGAGCCACAGGCGACCACGCCCGCGACCCTGCTGCCGCTGACGCATCCCGACGGCGTCCCGGCGATCCCACGACTGGCCCCCTGCTGTGCGCCCGTGCCGGGTGACGAGATCGTGGGGCTGCCGTCGGCGCGGTCGTCTGGCGTCACGATTCACCGACCCTGCTGCCGCACGCTGCGGGCTGCGCTAGCGCGGCGACCAAACGCAGCCACTATTCCTGTTGACTGGGAACAGCTTCCCCCAATGTCGTATCTTTTGAATCTGGAGATCTATGGACAGGATCATCCTGGCGTAGTGCACGAGGTTTCGGCGGCGCTGGCCGAGCTGGGCCTCAACATCACGCAGATCAACGCCAACGCAAACTCGGCTCGCAACAAGGCAGACATCACCCTGACCGTCGTGATGCCGCCGGACATGCGACGCGAGGCGCTCTACCGGCGCCTATTTAGTGTCCCTGGGGTCACCGAAGTGGCCCGCGACCTGCGCAAAGGGTGCGACAGTTAGAGGCACAGCGTATGAAGACGGTGCATGACAGCGGTGTCGCGCAAGGCACCCTTGCGGATGGAGCGACCTCTTCCCTGGGTGGCGCGACGAGCGCCTTTGTGGAGGAAGGTCGCCTGCTGCGCGCTGTCGAGTCCTATCTGCCCGCCGATCAGGTCGCGTGGCTCGAAACCGTGCAGGCGTTTCTGCACGAGCACGCCGAAAAGGCTGCGCGCGCGGGCAAGGCGCCTTCGCTTCGCAAGCTCGATGACGCCATCGCCCATGCCGTCGAGACCGCCAAGACTCTGGCCGAGGTGCTGCACATTGATGTGGTCACCCTGGCCGCCGTGCTGGTCTATCCGACCCTCCAGCTTGGCGCGGCCACCGCTGATGAGGTGCGCGCGCGCCTCGATGGTCCTCTCGGCGAGGAGATGGGCGGGTTGATCCGCAGCCTGGAGCGCTTCGACGTGAAGCGCCGCCCCGCCGAGGAGCTGCGTCGCACCGCCATGGCCGAGGGTGGCCACGATGCCATCGGCCGCGAGCGCCGCAAGGGGGTGGAGCGCCGCCGCGCGCAAGATGCCGACGCGTTGCGCAGGATGTTCCTCGCCATGGCCGAGGAGCCCCGAGTCGTCATCATCAAGATCGCCGACCAGCTCGGCCTGATGCGTGGAGTGCGTGAGGCTGCCGACCTCTGGCAGGCCCACGAGGGGAAGGTCACCTCGCAGCCGCTCGACCCTGACCCCGACGAGCCTTTTGTCACGCCTGCATGGACCCAGGAAGACTGCCGGATGCATGCCCTCGACACGCGCGAGATCTTCGCGCCCCTGGCGGGCCGCCTGGGCATGGGCAGGGTCGAAGGTGAGCTGGAGGACCTCGCGTTTGCTGTGCTGGAGCCGGAGGAGTGCCGCTGGCTGAGTGAGGCGGTCGAGGCCATCGCCGAGGTGCGACAAGACTACGTCAATCGGGTGTGCGCTGTGCTGCGCGAAGAGATGACAGAGATAGACGTCCACGCTGAGGTTTCGGGCCGGGTCAAGCACCTCTACAGCATCTATGGGAAAGTGAAGCGCTCAGGCAACCGCGACCTGAGCACCATGTATGACATCCTGGCGTTCCGCATTATTGTCGGCACTATCGCCGAGTGCTATCAGGCGCTAGGGCACGTGCACGAGCTGTGGAGGCCGATGGACAATCGCATCAAGGATTTCATCGCCAACCCAAAGCCCAACGGCTACCAGTCGCTGCATACGACCGTCTTCTGCCTCGATAACCGGCTCGCCGAGATCCAGATTCGCACCCGCGAGATGCACCAGATCGCCGAGTATGGCGTCGCAGTCCACTGGTATTACAAGGATGCCGGCGACGCGGCGACGGCGCGTGCCCGGCCGGTGCAGGCGTGGGTTGACCATGTGAAGCAGTGGAGGAATGAGCTGCAGGATGCCGGATCGGCTGAGGCGGCGCAAGCGGTGGATGCCGTCAAGGGCGATGCGCTCAAGCAGCAGATCTTTGTCTATACCCCTGCCGGCGACGTGAAAGAGCTGCCTGCCGGCTCGACGGCGCTCGATTTCGCCTATCGCATCCACTCCGACGTGGGCAACCACTGCGCCGGAATCCGTGTGACCGCTGAGGGCGCCAATGGCCGCATGACACGGCGCATGGTTCCGCTCGACCACACGCTGCGTGGCGGTGAGGTGGTCGAGGTGCTGCAGCGCAACGACGCGCATCCCACCCGCGACTGGCTGAAATTCGTCACGACGAAGAGCGCCAGGGCGCATATTACCCGGTATCTCAAGGAGCACGAGCGCGACATTGACCTGCAGATTGGCCGCGACCAGCTCGACCGCGAGCTGCGGCTGGCAGGCATGCGCAAAGGCATCGAAGGTCTCACCGAAGATGAGCTGCAAGAGCTTGCGGACGCGCTCGACCTGCCCGATGCCGACACGATCTTTGTCAGCCTGGCGCGTGGCGCGCTGCGTCCCTCGCAGGTCATCACTAAGCTGCGCGAGACCGTCCGCCCGCCCGTGGCAGAGGCCGCCGGCCAGCTCGAAGCGACCGGTGAGAGCACCACCGCCGTCACAGGCGCCAGTGTCGCGGGTCTCGCGGGGATGCTCTCGCGACCGGCTGCCTGCTGCGCGCCGCTGCCCGGCGATGACCTCATCGGCTTCGTCAGCCGGGGCCGCGGCGTGGTCATTCACCGCACCGACTGCCCAAACGCCATCTCACTGGCCGCCAAAGAGCCCCAGCGCGTCATCGCGGTGGAGTGGCCATTTAACCCCAACGAGTCGCTGCACGCGCATATCGTGGTCGAGAGCACCGATCGCACCGGCCTGGTGCGTGATGTCTCTGGCGCGATCTCGAATCGCAAGATCAACATGACGCAGGTTAAAACGGTGACGAACCGCAAGACCGACATCGCCGTGATTCAGGCGGTGCTCGAGATCAAGAGTCTGGCCGAGCTGGAAAGCCTGCTGCGCGAGCTGCGTGGCATCAGTGGCGTCATCTCGGCGGAGCGCTGGACCCCACGCCCGCGCAAGCTGGCGTAATGCCAGCCCGCTAGCGTCTGCGGCCGAGCGCAGGCATCATGACCACCGCCAGCACGAAGCCCGTCACGAGCCCGCCCAGGTGCGCCCAATAGGCGATGTTGCCCGCCGAGAGTGAGATATAGACGTTGACGGCCAGCCAGAAGAACCATTGCACCAGCATCGAGTTTCCCGCAGGGCCCAGCTGGCGGCGGCGCAGCAGGAAGAACGCGCCAAGCACGCCAAAGACCGCCGCGATGCCGCCGGAGGCGCCGATGATGCCGTGCAGCGGATCGAGATAGACCTGGAGCACCGCGCCCACGATGCCGCCAACGAAGTAGAAGAGCAGGTAGCGCCACGGCCCAAAGATCGTCTCGACGAGCCGCCCGATGAGCACGAGCGAGAGCATATTCACGCCGACGTGAATGATGCCCTCATGCAAGAACATCGAAGTGATGATGCGATACCACTGGGTGGGATCATTCAGGAATGGCCTGGCGAAGACGCCCGCCTGATAGATCGGGTTGTTGCCGTGCGCCGAGGTGCTGAAGAAGTCGAAGTTGCTGAAGGCGACGCAGATGAGGAACACGACGATGTTGATCGCGGCGATGCTATAGGTGACGACCGGCTGGGTGCGGAAGAGGAAGCGCATGCGTACGGCCGTCCGGCTGCCAGGGCGGGCGCTCTGCCAGCTGCGCTGCTGATCATAGGTGATGCGCTGGGCAGTGCCAGGCACCCCCTCGGGCTGCAGGTCCGCGCCATTGGCGGGCGCCGCGGAGGGCCGCGCATAGGCCGAGGTCGAGGTAACCGCTGGGAAGAGCTTGCTCCAGTCGCGCTTTCCCGTGAGCCGAGCGGCGCGCGCCTCGGCCAGCGAGGCGTCGTAGCCCTGGCCCTGCGTGCGCAGCGCCCATGAGCGCATCGCATAGGTATAGGCCCGGGTGGGATCCATCTCAGAGACGCGATCCAACGCGTGCAGGGCGTCGGTCAGGCGGTCCTCGGTGGCGGCGGTGAGCGCGTCCGCGAGGAAGGCGTCGGCGGTGCCGGGCGCGAGCATGCGCACGTGCTGGGATGCGATAGTGACGACCTGCGGCTGCCCGAGGGCGAAGTTGGCCTGGGCCAGCCCCAGATGCGCGCCCACCGCTTGCGAATCGGCATGGGCCGCGCGCGAGAATGCGGCGGCGGCCTCGGCGGGGCGGTCATCCAGCAGGAGGGCGTTTCCCTGCGAGATGAGGTCACGCACATCTAATTGCTGCTCCATCGGTCACCCTCGCCTCTATAGCTCGAAGTATCTTGCTCTTCTACAGTGTACGTGTAACACGCGTCCTGGGATGTATCGGCTCAAGGAAGGGCCATATGACCGCCTAGCACGACCGCCGCCAGGGTGCACACGAACACCGCAACAGAGAGGTAGCCATTGATAGTGAAAAAGGCCATGTCAATGTGAGTGAGGTCCTGTGGCTGCACGAGGCGGTGCTCCCATATGAGCAGCCAGCCCGCGGCGGCGAGGCCGATCCAGAACGGCCAGCTCAGGCCCAGCAGCGCGCCCACCGCGCCCAGCAGGCCCAGTGAGACGCCGTGCCACATCTCAGAGAGTCCCAGTGCGCGGGTGGGGCCAAAGCGCGCGGGAATGGACTTCAAACCGTTCTTGCGGTCGAACTCGATATCCTGGCAGCTATAGAGCAGGTCAAAGCCGCCTACCCAGAGCGCCACCATGGCTGCCAGCAACACGGGGGTCAGCAGGTTGTGC
Source organism: Ktedonobacterales bacterium (assembly GCA_036391335.1). Classification (GTDB taxonomy): domain Bacteria; phylum Chloroflexota; class Ktedonobacteria; order Ktedonobacterales; family JADMIN01; genus DASWAC01. Next base: position 5,132 of record DASWAC010000232.1, on the reverse strand, counting down.
GCTGAGAGCGTCGGATTCACCGCCAGCCAGCCGCCAATGGGTGCGATGCCATCGGTGATGCCGAGGATGAGGTGACACAGCCAGGTGAACCGCTTGGTGTAGGAATAGCCCACAAGAAAGAGCAGCGCCAGCGGCACCAGCGCCAGGCAGAGGGGATTGAGCCGCCACGCCGCAAAGGCGAGCACCGCGCACGAGACCACTGCCAGCGCCAGCATCTGCGGCGGGCTGATGTGCCCTAGCGGCAGGGCACGATTCGCCGTCCGTGGATTCGCTGCGTCGAGTCGCATGTCGATCAGGCGGTTGAGCGCCATCGCGGCGGTGCGCGCGCCGGCCATGGCTACCGTGATCCAAATCAGCTTATCGAGACCCGGCCAGCCGTGCTGGTCGCGCGAGGCGAGGATCATGCCGAGATAGGCGAAGGGCAGGGCAAAGATGGTGTGCTCGAACTTGATAGCTTCCAGCATGACCCTGAGCCTGCCGCTCACACCAGCCCGCGATTGCACCATGTCGTATCCCATTCTCCAGCGTGACGACTCTGCCACGCGCCTTGCCGAGCCTGCCGCGAGGGCCCATGCGAACGCCACTCCCGATTATAGCGCGTCTTCGCGACGGGTGGGCCAGCCATGAGCCCGAAGATGCTTGAAACTTTTCGCCAAGAGGGTGACTCCAACTCTCATAAGGGGGGAAGCACCCACCGGAGGCTGAGTCCCCGAGACGGAAAGGAAACCCGCTATCATGACTGCAACACCCTCAGTTGTCGGTGGATATTCATTCGATCCCTTCGCGCGGCACGAGTTCTACACCGATGTGAACCGCGCCCTCGTCCGTCGCGCGGTGGGCCATCTCGACGCCGCCAGACCCGCCGGGGCTCCCGTGCTCATCACCGAGCTGGCCTCTGGCACCGGCGCGGTGACCGCGCTCATTCTAGATGAGCTGGAGCGCCTGGGGCGACCCGGCGCGGTGATCGGTGTCGAGCCGTCTGAGGAAGCCATCGTCATCGCGCGCGAGAACCTGCGGGGACGTGACGCGACCTTCAAGCAGGGCGATTCCTCGACACTGGCACAGCTGGTGCAGGATGCCGACGCCGCGTTCTTCTGCAACGCGATCCATCTCATCCCCGATAAGGGTGAGGCGATGCGCCACGTCGTGAGCGCGCTCGCGCCTGATGGCTTTTTCGCGTGGAACTCGTCTTTCTATGAGGGCGCATACGCCCCCGGCAGTGAGCGCTTCTATCGCTTGTGGATTCGCAACGCCCTCGGCTGGCTGCGCGAGAATGCCCCTGGCTCACGTCCCTCGCGCACCGAGAAGGCGCCCGCGATGCTCTGGCTCACGCCGCACGATTATGCCGAGCTGGCCGCCGAGTCAGGCCTGCGGGTGGTCGAGCAGGAAGAGGATCTCGTGCACATGCCACTGCGATCGTGGCAAGACATCGGGAACTACTGGCTCTTCATCGAGGGCGCACTTCCCGGCGTGCCTGTCCCCATCGCCGCGAAGGCGCTGGAAAGCTCGGCGGCCAAGGCGTTCGAAGAGCTGGGCATCAGCGATGTGCCTCGCATGTGGCTGCAGATGGTGGCGCGGCGGAAGTAGGCGCGGGGTGCCCTCGCTCCACGACTGAGGCGCATTGCGCTGCTCAGTCAACCGCGGACATCTGCCATAGCTTCGCGCTCGCTCGCAGCTGCGCTTCCACGGCAATGCCTGCCTGTGCTAGGCTCCCATGTGGGCATGAATATCTCTGCCCGCCTGGATGGAGCCGCCCGCCATGAAGGACACCGCAATCGCTCGGATTCCCGCCTCACCGCGCTACGACTGGATCGCTACCATCCTGGCGACGTGGTTTACTGGTGGACTCTTTCTCGATGGCTGGGCGCATACGCACGGGCGGGTGGATACTACCTTCTTCACACCCTGGCATGCCGTCCTCTATTCCGCCTGGGCGGCCAACGGGCTCTTCCTCGCGGGGACTTTCGTGCTGGCCGTGCGACGTGGCATGCCCTGGCGCATCGCGATGCCCTGCGGCTATCACGCCTCGCTCATCGGCGCGGTCGTCTTTGGTGTGGGCGGGGTGCTCGACCTCACCTGGCACCTCATCTTTGGCGTCGAGAAAGCCACCGAGGCGCTGCTGAGCCCCACCCATCTGACCCTGGCCACCGGCTTGATTCTCGTCGTGAGCAGCCCCTATCGGTCGGCGCTGCAACGCGTGACCAGCCGTCCTTCACTCCTCGTCTTCCTACCGGTGCTGCTCTCGCTGACTTATAGCATGTCGGCGGCGATGTTCTTCCTGCAATACGCCAACCCGATCGTCTCTTCCTATGCCGATCAGGCCTTCAACGGCAGCGACGTCAACCAGCTGCACCTCAAGGTCGGCCTGGCGAGCATCATCCTGCACAGCGCGCTCGTCAGCGGAGCGATGCTGGTTGCGATCAGTCACTGGCGGATCCCTTTCGGCTCGTTCGCCATCATGCTGGCGATCAATGGTGTCTTGATCGACTCGCAAGCAGAGAAGCCCCTCTTCCTGTCGGTGGGTCTCCTGGCCGGGCTGGCGGGCCTGCTGGTGGACCTGCTCTATCTGTGGCTGCGTCCGTCGGAGACCGGCGTCTGGTCGCTGCGTCTCTTTGCCTTCCTCGCCCCGGCGATGTTCTTCCTGCTCTACTTCGTCGCCCTTGGCGCGCTCAAAGGTGGCATCGTTTGGTCTGTGCCACTGTGGACGGGCTCCATCTTCGAGGCCGGCGTCGTGGGGTTGCTGCTCTCGTTCCTGCTCTTACGCACGGCGCCCGGTGAGCCGCTGGTGCCTGCGGGGCCATGAGGCCGCCGGATAGGCGAAGAGGCGCGCCCGCGTGATGCGAGCGCGCCTCCTTGCGAAGCGAAAGGTCTCTGCCTAGTAGTCAGGCATGGCCGGGGCTGCCGGCTTGTCCTTCTCGGGCAGATCGGTGATGAGCGCCTCGGTGGTGAGGATCATGCCGGCGATCGAAGCGGCATTCTCCAGCGCCGAGCGGGTCACCTTCGCCGCGTCGATCACGCCCGCCTCGACCATGTCTTCGGTGGTGTCATCGAGCACGTTGAAGCCGATATTCTTATTCTTCTTCTCCGTCTGCGCGCGACGGACTGCCTCGACGACCACGGCGCCGTCACGGCCAGCATTCGCGGCGATGGTGCGCAGCGGCTCTTCGAGGGAGCGGCGGAGGATGGCGACGCCCGTGGCGGCGTCGCCGGTGAGCTTGATCTTATCAAGCGCCTCGGTGGCATTGAGCAGCACGATGCCACCGCCCGGCACATAGCCTTCCTCGACGGCGGCGCGCGTGGCCGAGAGGGCGTCCTCGACACGCGTCTTGCGGAACTTCAGCTCGACCTCGGTGCCCGCGCCGACCTTGATGAGGCCCACGCCACCGGCCAGCTTGGCCAGGCGCTCTTGCAGCTTCTCACGGTCATAGTCGCTGGTGGTCGACTCGATCTCGGCCTTGATCTGCTTGATGCGGGCCTGGATCTGCGCGTGCTCGCCCTTGCCCTCGACGATGGTGGTGTCATCCTTGCGCGAGACGACGCGGCGGGCCTGGCCCAGGTCAGCCAGGGTCGCGTTCTCGAGGCGGCGGCCGGTCTCCTCGGAGATGACGGTGCCGCCAGTGAGGATGGCGATATCCTGCAGCATCGCCTTGCGGCGGTCGCCAAAGCCAGGGGCCTTCACGGCGAGCACATTCAGGATGCCGCGCAGCTTGTTCACGACCAGGGTGGCCAGGGCCTCGCCGTCCACGTCCTCAGCGATGAAGACGATGTTGCGCTGGCCGGTCTGCGTCAGCTTCTCGAGCACCGGCAGCATGTCGGCGACGGCGCTGATCTTCTTGTCGGTGATGAGGATGTAGGCATCCTCGAGGATGGCCTCCATGCGGTCGGAGTTGGTCACGAAGTAGGCCGAGGAATAGCCCTTGTCGATCTGCATGCCCTCGACGTACTCGGTCTCGAACGTGGTGCCCTTGCTCTCCTCGACCGTGATGACGCCGTCTTTGCCGACGCGCTCCATCACATCGGCGATGAGGGTGCCGATCTGTGGGTCAGCCGCCGAGACGGTCGCGATCTGGGCGATCTCTTTCTTCCCATCCACCGGGACGGCGTGCTTGCGGATGTACTCGACGACCGCGTCAACGCCCTTCTCGATGCCATAGCGCAGCTGCATCGGGTTGGCGCCGGCGGCCAAGTTCTTCAGGCCCTCGTTGACGATGGCCTGGGCCAGCACGGTCGCGGTGGTCGTGCCGTCACCAGCGACGTCATTGGTGCGGGTCGCGGCTTCCTTGAGGAGCTGCGCGCCCATATTCTCGAAGGGATCTTCGAGGGTGATCTCCTTGGCGACGGTCACGCCATCATGCGTGACGGAGGGTGCGCCAAACTTCTTGTCGAGGGCGACATTGCGGCCCTTGGGGCCCAGAGTGGTCTTCACGGCGGCGGCGAGCATGTCGATGCCCTTCTTCAGGGAGCGACGCGCTTGCTCGTCAAATATCAGCTGCTTTGCCATATGCTCTTCCGTTACCTCGTACTAAAAATGCCTACTTCTTGCCCTCTTCGAGCACCGCCAGAATGTCGGACTCGCGCAGGACAAGCACTTCTTCGCCATCGAGCTTGAACTCAGTGCCACCGTATTTGGCATAGAGGACACGATCGCCCTCCTTGACCTCCATCGGCACCCGGTCACCCTTCTCGGTGGTCTTGCCACCGCCGACCGCGATCACGACGCCCTCCTGGGGCTTTTCCTTCGCGGTGTCTGGCAGCACCAGGCCACTCCTGGTGACTTCCTCGCGGGGGGCGGGCTTCACGACCACACGGTCGCCCACGGGCTTGATCTTTGTTGCCATGCAGTTTCCTCCTTGGGAAAATGTTGTCGGGCGCGACGATGCGCGCCGTGTGGCCGTGTTGAGGGTCCGCGCAGCACAGGGCACACAGATCCACTAGTCAGTAAGTCTCACGGAGTGTTAGAGCCGTGTAGGTTCGCTGTTAGCGCTGCGCTAGAAGCGTGCTAGCGGTATGTTTCAGGCAAATGAGCAGGGTGGCCCTGCTGGAAGAGGCGTATATGCAAGAACTCACCAATTATGAAGCGTTGCAGCAGTGATAGATTACGCGAGTTTGGCTAAACAGCTTCTATCACGACC
>DASWAC010000231.1:0-2365 GCA_036391335.1 Ktedonobacterales bacterium | reverse complement strand
TTGGCTCCTCAAAGGCGAAGACCTGAGCCGCTGCAGCATCGGGCAAGTCGACGAGGTGCATGCTGCCAGTTGCCAGGGTCCCGTCACTGTTGAGTGTCGGGCCACGTGCGATCATGGCCGCGGCATAGTGATCCATGAACGACCAATGGGCTTCAATGAATTCCTCGCGCAGCCTCGATGTGTTGGGGTTGTCGCGGCAGTAGAAGAAATACTCCATGCTCATTCCTTCTTGTTCACTCTCTGAGAGCATGCCCATCAGTCTACTGTGGTGTGTTAGGCGCTCTAACGACTCGCACCACATCCTTTTCTGATGAGCTGACGACACCGCTGACGACGTCACCTCTGGGAGCATCGCGTCAGCGCCAAATCGCTCGCGGGTGCGCTCCAGCGGTGTGCGGTGGCTGGCAAGCTCGATCGTCATCCGTCACCTCGCGCTCATTGGAAGTGCGGCACGACCTCCTCAGCGAAGCGCTGGAGCAAGCTCGGGTCGTAGGCCACGCCGGGGAACTCGGCGAGCACGTAGTCTATGCCGGCATCCACGTAGGCCTGGAGGCGCTGGCGGATGACCTCCGGTGTGCCGATCACGCGCTCCCTCGCCGTATCCGCCGACATCCCGAGCATCAGCTTCGCGTGGGCGACCGCTCTCTCGTCGCTCTCGCCGGGCCCCAGCGGATAGAGAAAGAGCCCCACCGAACGAGTGATGCTCTCATAGTCGCGTCCCACCTCCGCGCAGTGGCGGCGCAGCACGTCTAGCTTGTGCTTCACCTCCTCGGGGCGCGGATTCCACAGGTTGCAGGCGTCGCCATACTGCGCGACCAGCTTGAGGGTGACTTGCTCACCGCCGCCGCCGATCCAGAACGAAGGATGCGGCTTGCGAACCCCCTTAGGCTCATTGATTGGCTTATCAATGTGGTAATACTCGCCGGTGAACGTTGGCGCGTCTTCCGTCCACATCTTATGCACGATCTCGCAGCCCTCGCGGAAGGCGCCCATGCGCTCCCTCGTTGTGGGGAAGCCAAAGCCATACGCTTTCCACTCGTGCTCATACCAGCCACCGCCAAGGCCGAAGTAGAGCCGGCCATGGCCCATGACATCGGCGGTCGAGGCCATCTTCGCCAGCAGGGAGGGATGCCGGTAGCCGTTGCAGGTCACCATCTGGCCCACGTTGATGCGCTTGGTGTCACGCAGCAGCCCGGCGGTGATCATCCACGCCTCGAAGGTGGTATTTTTCGTTGGCCGCGGGACCGTGTGGAAGTGATCGAAGACCCAGATGGAGTCGAGCTGTGGCAGCTCATCGGCGGCCTGCGCGAGGCGGGTCATCGTCTCGTATTGCTCGATGGGGTCGGTGATCTCGGTAAGGTCCATCCGCCAGCCCTGGGGGACGAAGACGCCAAACTTCACTGCCATGGGAGACCTCACTAGCCAATCAGGGGAACGACTTCCTCGGCGAACCGGTGCAGGCGCTCAGGCTCGTAGGCTGCCTGCAGGATGTTGACGATGATGTAATTGATGCCCACCGCGAGATACTCCTCGATGCGCCTGGCGATGGCAGCGGGGGAATCCACCATGATCTGGCCGCGCACCTGGTCATAGCTCGCGCCGACGGCTTTCTGCGTGACGAGGGTGGCTTGCTCGCCATCTTCGCCGGGGGCCAGCGGGAAGATGTGGAGCGTGCTCGACCGGGTGATGCTCTCGTAGTCGCGGCCCAGCGACTCGCAGTGCCCACGCAGCACGTCCAACTTCCGCTTCACCGTTTCGGGCTCAGTCGTGATATTGCAGGCGTCGCCATACTGCGCGACCAGCTTGAGGGTGACTTGCTCGCCCTGGCCGCCGATCCAGAAGGAGGGATGCGGCTTGCGGACCCCCTTGGGCTCATTGATCGGCTTGTTGATGGTGTAGTGCTCGCCTTTGAATTCGGGCTCATCCTCGACCCACATCTTGCTGATGATGGCGCAGGCCTCGCGGAAGGCGCGCATGCGGTCGCGGGTCTCCCTGAAGGGGAAGCCATAGGCATTGTACTCGTGCTCATACCAGCCGGCGCCCAGGCCGAAATAGAGGCGGCCATGGCTCATCACGTCAACGGTGGAAGCCATCTTCGCCAGGAGCGAAGGCTGGCGGTATGAGTTGCACGTGACCATCTGGCCGACATTCACCCGGGTGGTGTCGCGAGCGAGGCCGGCGGTGCTGGTCCAGGCCTCGAAGGTGGTGTTCTTGCTGGGGACGGGGACGGTGTGAAAGTGATCGTAGAGCCAGATGGAGTCGAAGGCAGGGATGCTGTCGGCCACCCTGGCGACGTTGGTCATGGCCTCATACTGCTCGATGGGATCAGCGATCTCGGTGAGATCCATCCGCCAGCCCTGTGGCA
>DASWAC010000230.1:0-1743 GCA_036391335.1 Ktedonobacterales bacterium | reverse complement strand
CACCGACGAGGCCCGCGAGCTCGCTCACCACCTCGTGCGCGTGGTGCGAGCCCTCAACATGGTGTATCAGGCTGATATGCCATATATGCTCGCTCTGCATCAGCACGAGGAGCAACTCTACCACTTCCATATCGAGCTCTTGCCCGTGGGGCGGGCGCCTGGCAAGCTGAAGCTGCCGGCCGGTGCGGAAAGCGCGTGGGATTTCTGGCTGAACGACTCATTTCCAGAAGACAAGGCCGCCGAGCTGCGTGCCGCCATCGCGAATGAGGTCATGCCATGACGGACTCACCGCTGCCACCAGCCGCCAGCGCCGCGCTCGCCGCGCACCGCCACATCTACGGCGGCGACGCCCGCGTGGCCTGGGCGCCCGGCCGCATCAATATCATCGGTGAGCACACCGACTACAACGAAGGCTGGGTCCTCCCGGCCGCCGTGAAACGGCATGTCGCCGTGGCAGGCACGGTCATCGCGGGAAGCGTCACCGATTGCTTTTCCGAGCACCATGCCATGCGCGCCTCATTCACCAATCCATCGTCACCGGAGCATGCGCTGCCGGCCTACCTCCCCTTATGGTCACGCTACATCTGGGCAATCTTCGCGGAGCTCGCGGCGCTGGGTGTGAGGGTGCCCACGTCCCGGCTCGCCATCAGCGGCGACCTCCCGGTCGGCGGAGGCATGAGCTCCTCGGCGGCACTCCTCACGGCGACGGCGACCTTCCTCACCCGCACCGCCGGCCACCCGATCGAGCCTCTGGCGCTGGCACAGCTCTGCCAGCGGGCGGAGCGCCTCGCCTCGGGCGCCCAGGTTGGCATCATGGATCAAGCGATCGCGCTGCTCGGCCAGGAGGGGCTCGCGCTGCTCCTCGACTGCCGCGACCTCTCGCACGAGTGGATTCACGGGCAGCCCACCGGCTGGCAATGGCTGCTCTTCGACACACAGGTCCGTCACTCCACGGCGGCGGGCGAGTATAACCTGCGGCGCGCGCAATGTGAGGCGGCCGTTGTCAAGCTCCAGGCGGCTTTGCCCGACCAGCGGATCACCGCGCTGCGCGACGTGTCGCTCGCCGACCTCGATGCGCCAGGGGCGGGCCTTTCCGTGGTCGAACGGGCGCGGGCGCGGCACGTCATCACCGAGAATGGACGTGTTCACCGCATGGTGGCGGCCATGCGCGCTGATGACACGCATGAGATAGGCCACTTGCTGGTGGCATCGCACGCGAGCCTGCGCGATGATTTTGCGGTCAGCATCGAGGAGCTGGATGTCGCCGTTGAGGTAGCGACCGCGCAGACTGGCGTGGCCGGGGCCCGGATGATGGGCGCGGGCTTCGGCGGCAGCGTGCTGATCCTGGCGCGTGCAGACGATGTCAACGCGATCTCAGCCGCGATCACCAGCGCATACGAGCAGCGCACCGGTCGCCCGGGGAAAGCGCATGTGGAGCACATCGGTGATGGCGCGCGGTTCAGGTGAGACAGGTGGCCAAGACTTGCGGGCACCGGCCAGGCCATGGTATACTTCACCCGCTGACCAGGGGATGTAGCTCAGCTGGGAGAGCGCCGCGTTCGCAATGCGGAGGTCAGGGGTTCGAGCCCCCTCATCTCCACCCTGATTTGGCCGCTTGAATTCTCGCATCGGACTGCTGACCTACTTGCCAAGTACGACCTCAGCAGAAGCTTTGACGGCCAACTGGAGACAACCTACTCCAGTTGGCCGTCAGTCGTTTCCCCAGGCTCAAATAGGAGCGGC
>DASWAC010000229.1:0-9387 GCA_036391335.1 Ktedonobacterales bacterium | reverse complement strand
TGCCCGCCGTGCTGGCGAGACGACCAGCCATGGGAAGCTCGGCGGTTACAATCCTCACATGGGGCGCACCTTGCCGCGTGGCCGTCTCTCAGGCTACGCTGAGGTGCTCAACGACAAGCACCTACGGATGCTGGCCAGCCCCGATCTCTATTGGGATAAGATCATTGCCATCGAGCCGCTGGGTGAGCAGCAGGTCTATGACCTGACCGTGCCAGATGGCGAGAATTTCGTGGCGCAAGATGTGCTGGTACATAACACGGCACTCGCGCTCTCTCTGGCCCACAACGCGGCGCTGCGCTATGGGCACACCGTTGGCTTCTTCAGCCTGGAGATGAGCAAAGATCAGCTGGCCGCGCGCCTGCTCTCGATGGACGCCTCGGTAGATCAGCAGCGGCTGCGGCTGGGCATGCTCAACGACGACGAGTGGGACCGCATCGGCGAGACGGTGGGCCGCCTCTCTGAGGCGAACATCTACATTGACGATACGCCGGGCATCCGCATCACCGAGATGCGCAGCAAGGCGCGGCGCTTGCTGATGGAGCACGGCTGTGACCTGCTGATCGTGGACTATTTGCAGCTCATGCAGGGCGCCCACTCGCGTGGCGGCTCTGAGAATCGCCAGCAGGAGATCTCGGACATCAGCCGGGGACTCAAGGGCCTGGCCCGCGAGCTCAACATCCCGGTGATGGCCCTCTCGCAGCTGTCGCGCGCCGTCGAGAACCGCACCGATAAGCGCCCGCAGCTCAGCGACCTCCGTGAGTCGGGATGTCTGGCCGGAGAATCAATGGTCTTCTTGCCCGATTTGGGCATCTCGAAGCGTATTGATTCCCTCATCGGGCAGACGGGCTTCAACGTGCTCGCCCTCAACGAGGAGACCTGGAAGCTGGAGCGTCGCCCTGTCACGAATGCCTTTGCCACTGGCCGCAAGCCGGTCTATCGGCTGATGACACGTCTGGGTCGGAGCATCCGCGCGACGGGAAACCACAAGTTCCTCACCATCGACGGCTGGAAGCGACTCGACGAGCTGAGCGCTGGCATGCGGATGGCCACACCACGCGCACTGCCGAGTCCCACGATGGCCACGATGACGGACGCTGAGCTTGCTTTGCTGGGTCACCTCATTGGAGATGGCTGCACCTTGCCACGGCACACCGTGCAATACACTTCCAATGATCAGGATTTGGCCGAGCTGGTCTGTGCACTCGCGCGTGAAGTCTTTGGTGATGCGGTGAGCCCGCGCATTCAGCGTGAGGGCGAGGCGCGTGGTGGCTCGTGGTATCAGGCATACCTGGTTGCCTCGGGGCGGTTGACCCATGGAAAGCGCAATCCCATCGCCGCATGGCTGGATGAGCTCGGCGTCTGGGGGAAGCGTGCCCATGAGAAGCACGTGCCTGAGCAGGTCTTCCGCCAGCCCGCGGAAAGCATCGCGAGTTTCTTGCGCCATCTCTGGGTGACCGATGGCACGGCCCATTGGGCTGGTGAAGGACACGCTCCCACTGTTCAATACGCAACAAGCAGCCAGCAGCTTGCCAACGACGTGCAGACCCTCCTCCTGCGGCTGGATATCACTGCCCGAACGCATCGCGTCTCTCAGGGCGACAAGGGGCGAGAGCAGTTCCATGTGGCAGTAAGTGGTCAGGCGGATCAGATGCGCTTTGCGGATCTGGTGGGTGCTGTCGGCGAGCGAAAGCAGGCGATGCTGGCGCGGGTGATTGATTATCACGCCAAGCGTGCCGCTAACACGAATCGTGATATGCTGCCGCTCGCAGCATGGCAGACGGTAGTAGAGCCTGCGCGTGTCGCTGCCGGGGTGACGACTCGGCAGATGCAGGCAGGCATAAACCTCACGTATTGTGGCTCGACGCTTTATAAGAGTGCGATGAGCCGCGAGCGCGCCGCCCGGGTTGCAGAGGTCGTGCATTCTGAAAAGCTGAGCTTACTCGCGACGAGTGATGTGTATTGGGATGAGATCGTCTCGATCGAGCCCGATGGTGAGGCAGAGGTCTTCGACCTCACGGTTGAGGGACATCACAACTTCGTGGCGGAAAATATCTGCCTCCACAACAGCCTTGAGCAGGATGCGGACATCGTGATGTTCATCTATCGCGATGAGTATTACAACGCCGAGTCCGAGAAGAAGAACATCGCCGACATCATCATCGCCAAGCATCGCAACGGCCCCGTGGGCGACGTCAGCCTCTACTTCCAGAAGGCACAGACGCGCTTCCGTGACCTCGACCTGCGCACACCAGAGCCGTACTAGACTGGAAGGAGCCTTCACGCCATGACAGCGTTTCCCGGGTTTCCTCCCGGTCCCAGCCCCTATGTGCCGCTGCCCGAGACCTTTTTCTCGGCGGTGCTGCCTGAGATCGAGGATATCAACGAGCTCAAAGTGACCTTGCACCTCTTCAACATGCTCTATCGCAAACAGGGGATGCCGCGCTGCGCCAGTGATCGTGAGCTGCAGGCCGACGCCACGCTTCGCCGCGCGCTGCGCCGCCTGGGGGATCCTCGTCCCCATGAGGAGCGCCTGCGCGCCGCGCTGGAAGCCGCCGTGGTGCGGGGGACCTTGCTCCGCGTGCGTGTACGGGTGGATGATGAGGTGGTAAGCTGGTATTTCTTCAACACCGAGCGCAGCCGTCACGCGATCGAGAGCCTACTGAGCGGGGCGCTCAGCGCGACCACGCTGCTCGACCTGGAGGAGCCGCACATGGCCGGGGCTGGTGCGATCGCGCAGGTGGAGGCCGAGCGAGCCAACATCTATACCCTCTACGAGCAAAACGTCGGTCTGCTCTTGCCTATGGTGGCCGAAGAGCTGCGTGAGGCGTCAGAGAGATACCCCGCCGAGTGGCTGGAGGAAGCCTTTCGCGAGGCCGTGCGCCAGAACCGGCGGCGATGGAGCTATATCAGGGCGATCTTGCGTCGCTGGGAGACAGAGGGGAAGGCCGGATAGCGTATGGACCAAAAGAATATCCAGTCCACGCCCGGCGGGAAGCCCGTGCGTCCGCGCTCCGCGCAGCAGCCCGCTCCGCGTCCGGCAAGGGCGCCGCACCAGCCTGCCACGCAGCCGCCAGCGGCGCAGCAGCCCACGCGCTTGCCGCCGGGACCCCGCCCGCCGCAGCGTCCCGCCAGCATCACCCCGCGACCCGCCAATGTCGTGCCGATGCCGCCGCGTGCCCTGCCACCAGCCCAGCCAGACACCATCGAGGCCAATAACCGTGTGATCGAGCTGCCCACCCGGCACGAGCCAGTCAGGCATGATGTTGCCACGCCCGCACACCGACCGTCACGCGCCTCGCGACCGATGACCGCGCTGCGTGAGGTGGCCCAGCGCTATGTTGGCCGCCTGGGGAGCGGTCCGCGTGCGACGGGCGCGCAAGCGCCGGTAGATGTGCCCGCCAGGGATGTCTGCCCACACTGCTCGGGCGTGGGCTATGTGCGTGTGGACGTGCCGCTGGGGCATCCCAGCTTTGGGAGACCGCAGCTGTGCGAGTGCCGCGTGCGTGAGATGGAAGAGCGCAAGCGCGCCGCCGAGGATGCCGAGCGAGACGCCGTGCTGACCACGTCGGGCCTCAAGGCCTTCGAGACGAAGACCTTCGAGAATTTCGACGTCACCGTGCCGGGGGTGCGCGAGGCGTATGAGGCCGCGCTGCACCTGGTGTCGGACCCTTCCGGCTGGCTGATGCTGCAAGGCGGCTATGGCTGTGGCAAGACCCATCTGGCCGCCGCCATCGCCAACGCGCGCGAGGAGGCCGGCGACGCGGTCTATTTCGCCATCGTGCCCGATCTGCTCGACCACCTGCGCGCGGCCTTCGCGCCCACCGCCGAGATCTCGTATGACACCCTCTTCGAGCGTGTGCGCAACGCCAGCCTGCTGGTGCTGGATGACCTCGGCTCGGAGAACGGGACCGCCTGGGCTGCCGAGAAGCTCTTCCAGATTATCAACCACCGGTACATCAACCACATGTCCACCGTCATCACCACGAACTCTCGCCTGCTCACCCGTGCGGACGACCGCATCCGCTCGCGGCTGGCCGATCGCGATCTGGTGCGCCCGGTCGTGATGGAAGCGGCGGACTATCGCGAGCGCTATGCGGGTCGCCCACGGCGCACGACGCGCGGGCAGGGTCGCTAGGCGTCGAACTGGTATTCATCCCAGTCAATGACCGGCTCATAGCCCACGGATTGATAGATCTTGTTCGAGGTGGGGTTAGCCAGGTCGGTGAAGAGGAAGCACCGGGTGCGCCCACTGTCGAGCAGGCTCTGGCTGAGCGCGGCCACCAGCGCGCTGGCATAGCCGTTGCCGCGCCGCTCCGGGGGCGTGTAGACCGGCCCAATGCGCATGCCGCTGGGGGTTGGTCCGGTGTTCCCGGCGAAGGCGACCGGCTCGACATCCTCCCAGATGTGATAGGCGCGAATGCCCGCCGAGGCGGGGTCGAGCGCCAGGTCGATCATCTCCGCGCTGCCCGTGGGCGCTTGGGTGCCCAGCGCCTCGACCATGAAGGCGTCGCGCCAGCGCACCAGCAGCTCGCGGTCCGCCGCGGTGATGGGCCGCATGAGCCCCGGCACGGCCTGTGGCGGTGTCACGGTGGTGAGCTCATAGATGCGCTCGTGCGTGCGCAGGGTCGGCGTGCGGTGCGTTTTGGCAGCCCACATAGCCGCACAGATGCGCGCCATCCCTGGCGGCCCGATGACGCCCGGCAATGTCGTGGCCGCTTTGCCCAGGCCCGCCAGCGCAGTGGTGGTGACCTCAGACTCGCTGACCTCTGGCGCGGCGAGTGAGAGGATGAGGTTGTGTGGCGGCGTGCGCATGACGACGGCCGCAATGGCGCCTGAGTCCACCTCGACCGTGGCCAGCAGCGGTGACCCCTCGAAGGAGCCTGCATGCGTGCGCAGGGTCGTGATCAGACCGAGGGGCAGGCAGTGCGCCGCTTCATTGGCGACCAGGAACGGCACAGCAACGGCGGCGAAGGGCTCGAGAGAATCGAATACATGCAGACGCATAAGGGGGCCTCCTCCTCACTCATGATACCGCGAAACCGTATCACAGATGGCTTGAATGCGCTATCATGTACCCGGCGGATGCCCGCCCTGCGAATGAACATTATGTCGCTTTGCTATACTGGACACACCTCAGACGAAGATGACCACCACCAAAGGAGCCTGCGGCTATGTCTGACTCGAGTGGAGTGGGCGGCGCGCTTGCCAAGGCTGCCCTGCAGGGGCTTCCCCCTGAGATCAGAGGGGTGCTCGATCCGAAGCTCAAGACGGGGGATCGCATCAAGTCGGCCATTGGCTGGGCGGCGCGGCCGGATCCCAATGTGGTGCGCCGGCATCATCGGCTCAATTCCACGATCAACGGCTTCGCCGACGTGCGCAACGCCAAGCTGGAGCACATGGATGCTGTCGCGCGCGGCGTGGCTGCGGACTATCGGCGGCGCGGCGCGCTCACCGGCGCGGTGACAGGCCTGCCGGGTGGCGCGTGGGCCGTGCTGGCGGCCGGAGCCGACATCCAGCTCACGGCGATCTATGCGGTGCGCATGGTGGCCGATATCGCGCAGTCCTACGGCTATAACACGATGGATGTGATCGAGCAGGCCGAGCTGGCCAACGTGCTGGCCGTCGCCGCCGGCATGGATACGCTGCGTGGCATCGGCAACGTGGTGACGCGCGAGGGCATGCAGCACCTGCTTCCAGAGATCCTCCCACGTCTCGTGGTAAAGCTGAGCGCGAAGCTCACTGAGGAGCAGGCCGCCAAGTGGGTGGGCCGCATCATTCCAGGTGTCGGCGCGATCGTCGGTGGGAGCATAGACTATACCATCCTCCGGGTGGCGGGCCAGCGTGCCGTCGAGCACTATCATGCCCGCTATCTGAATGAGCACGCGCTGACCGGCGCCGCCGCGGTGGCTGCCCTGCCGCCGGGTCCGCAGGCCGACGTGATCGCCCCTGGCGCGAGCGTGGTGGATGCCCTGCCGGCCGACGCCACGTCGAGTGTTGCCGCGCCCGCCGCCGATGTCGCCGTGCCGGCCGCGCCGGAGCATTCTCTGCCGCCCAGCCCGGCGGGTACCATCCACATCCAGGGCACCGAGACGCATCCCGCGCCGCGCCGCTCTGCGATCGCCGCCGTCCTCTTCGAGATCGTCATTCCCGGCTCAGGGGCCATCTATGCCGGGCACGGCGCCATGGGCATCGTCTGGCTGCTGGCCAGCGTGCTCGCGGCGGCGGTGACCTTGCCCACGATCACCACGCTCATCAACAGCGTTGCCCACGCGATCAATACGGCGACCCTGCCCGCGTGGAGCAGCCTGCCGACCACCTTCATCATCGTGGCGGGCGTCTGGCTGCTGCTGCGTATGCTGCTGGCGGGCCGCTATGCGGCGACCTATTCGCAGCGCTACCTCCGTCATGCGCCCGAGCGGCTGCTGGCGGGGCGGCTGGCCACCTTCGCGGTGCTCTCGCTGCTGGGCACGGCGGCGATCTGCGGCGGCGCCATCTACCTCATCGCGCAGTGGGCTGGCGGCCTCTTCCACTAGCGAGCTCAAGCAAAGAGTGAGCGTCTGGCACAAGACCGTGTCAGGCGCTCTCGTCTTTCACGCTGGTCTCACCGGCATGTGGCAGCCAAGCGGATGTGCTATGGTGAGGGCAAAAGTGTTCCTTTGCTGGCGAGGGGGCAGTCTGCATGGCTGACGATGCGACAGTGATGGCTGAATTCGTCCGACGCAAGTCCATTTGGGAACATCTCGTGGCAGAAGGTGGCTCACCACCCCAATTATCAGCTACGGAGCTTCGGGACTGCGGAGTGGTGGGTGGCCAGCAGGGTATCTGGCGAAACCAAGAGCGAACACGTGATCTTACCGAGCAAGGAAATGGTGTCACTGTATCAGTGATGCACAAGGCGGGACGCTATAGTGATGAGATCACTGTTGATGGTATGGACTACCATTACCCAGTAACTCAGCGGCCTGGTAGGACTGACGAAGCTGAAATCGATGCGACAAGAAGTGCTGGCGAGCTGGGGCTGCCGGTGTTTATCGTCACTGATAGCGGCGCGGAAGGGCGAGTGGTTCAGCTGGGCGCGGTACGGGGCGCAAATGATAGCACTCAGCGGTTCTTCATCGCGTTCCTTGACCAATGGCCGCAGACACTGCTCCCCTGGACACTCAGCCTGCAGGAGTCACCGGCGCCATATGGGAAGCCACTCCATCGCCGCCAGCTATTTCGGTTCAAGGCTATCGAATACTATGGTGCACAGTGTTCGGTATGCGACGTGAAGGTCACTGATCTGCTCGATGCGACGCTTCTTATTGCGCAGCGTGCGCCAGGCACAGACGATCCCCGCAATGGCCTTGTATTATGTGCCAACCATCGTAAGGCGTTCGAGCTTGGCCTGTTTGCGATCGACAATGACAACATCAGTGTCAACTTTCGCGCTGGCATGAGTGCGGAACTGCTAGGCATAACAGTCCAAAGCCTGGTTGGCCTCGCCATGAAGCCTAATCTGGCTGCGTTGGAATGGAACTTCAAGCGGTGGAAAGGGCACTAACCAAGGAAGGGAAACGCCTGGCGTCACGGCGATATCACGCCTTGTCTACCCTATAGCAGCGCCATCGCCCAGTTTGTATATAATGGACAGTGTGACGCATGCGCCCGCGCGTGCCATCTCACTATCACTCCACCATGAGGAGAGGCTTTTCCCCCGATGACCTATGTAATCACCCAGCCCTGCATCGGCGTTAAAGATGCATCGTGCGTGGATGTCTGTCCGGTTGACTGCATCCATCCCAGCACCGGCGAGCCAGAGTTCGAGAAGGTCGAGATGCTCTATATCAACCCCGAGGAGTGCATCGACTGCGGCGCCTGCGAGCCCGCCTGCCCGGTCACCGCCATCTTCGAGGAAGGCGCCGTCCCCGCGGGGCAAGAGCAATTCATCCAGATCAACGCGGACTATTTCAAGAAATAGCGCGCTCGACCCGCACCCCGCCAGCCCCCAGGCTCGATCCGTGCGTGGGGGCTTCACGCTGTCTGCGGCGAGAGCACCACTACGGGAATCGCGCGGGTCGTGTCGCGCTCATATTGCGCGTAGAGCGGCTCCAGCCGCACCAGCTGCGGCCACAGGCGGGCGCGCTCCTCCGGGGTGGCCAGGCGCGCCATGGCCTGCTGAGTCTTGCTGCCCCGCTGGATGCGCACCGCCGGCTGCGCGGTGAGGTTGAGATACCACGCGGGATGAGGCGGATGTCCACGGTTCGACGCCACGATGACCAGCGTGTCACCATCGGGCAGATAGTTGAGCGGCCAGGTGCGCGGCTGCCCGGTCTTGCGGCCCGTGGTCGTCAGCAGCAGCACTGGCATCGCGCTGCCAGAGGTGCTCAGCAGGCGTCCACCGCTGAGGCGATAGACCGCACGGTGCAGGCGAAAGGTAAGCAGCGGCCCGCGCGACGACACCAGATAGCGCAGGCGATGCCAGGGATTCATCCGCAGCGCCTCCCGCACTGTTAACCCCGACGGTGCTCGGTGCCAACCTCGACGTTGCTCACGACCGAGGTGGCCGTGATGCGGCTGAGCAAGCGCAGGGCGCGCACGTGCAGCGGATGCCGCCCAAAGCGCTGCAGCGCCGACTCCGAGGGAACGAGCACCTCGAGCATCAGGTGGCGATAGTCAGGCGTCTGATTCGTGCCATAACGCACGGATACGACACCGGGGATGTCTTTGAGGAGCGTGACCACTTCCATGATGACGCGCTCAGACACCTCCTCGTTGATCTCTGGGCGAAAGCGGATGATGACTTCATGTCTGACCATGCCCCGCGCGCTACCTTCCCGTTCCCGTGCTCTCTGTAGTTGCTCATAGTATAGCCTATGAGGAAAAGGGACGCTCGGTCATGCCAGGTTGGGGCTGCCCGGCGGGCGCGGTTCTCCTGTGGATCACGAGCCGAGCGCGGGTCGCCACAGCTGCACGGTTCCATCATTGCTGGCCGAGGCGATCAGGTTCGTCTTGGGCGACCAGTCATCGCTCCAGAAAAAGGTCGTGTGATACATCAGAGTGATGTGCCCTGTTGCGGCATCCCAGACATAGCTCGTGCCGTCGTCGCCACTGCTCACGATCTGGCTCCCGTCGGGCGACCACGCCAGCGCATAGACCTGGTTCTTCGCGTGCGCCGTGAAAGTGACCAGCGTCTGGCCGGTCGTCGCGTCCCAGACACGCACGCCATTATTCACATAGTTGGGACCCTGCGCGCCTGCCTCGCCCGTCCCTGAGGCGATGCGCTTCCCATCTGGCGACCAGGCGACGGCCCACACCGGCGCATGATGATCCTTATAGGTCAGCGCCGTTGCCCCTGTGGTGGGATCCCACACCTGCACCGAGCCATCATCACTGGCCGAGGCGATG
>DASWAC010000228.1:0-2008 GCA_036391335.1 Ktedonobacterales bacterium | reverse complement strand
CGCCTGCGGCTATGGCTGCCCCTTCGGCCGCAAGCAATCCACCATGATCACCTACCTGCAAGACGCCAGTGAGAAGGGTGCGCGGATGCTGGTGGGCTGCGATGTGCGGCGCGTGACCATGGCGAATGGCGCTGTGACGGGCATCGAGGGTTGGGCCGCGGATAGCGAGACAGGCGAGCGGCGCAGCGTGACCGTGCGCGCTCCACGGGTGATCGTGGCGGGCGGCGCGGTGGAATCCCCGGCGCTGCTGCTGCGCTCAGGCCTGCGCAATCCCAACATCGGCCAGCACCTGCGGCTGCATCCGGTGGCCGTCGTCGCCGGGCAATATGCTGAGCCCATCCACGCGTGGGAAGGCTCACTGCAAACGGTCTATTCCCGCCAGTTTGCCAACCTCACCGGGAATTATGGCATCTGGTTCGAGGTCGCACCAGCGCACCCGGGGCTCCTCTCGCTGGCCACACCGTGGGATGGCGGGCAGGCCTTCAAGACCGAGATGCTCCGCGCGCCGCACCTGGCCGCGATGATCGTGCTGGCCCGCGACACTGGCGAGGGCAGCGTCACGCTCGATCGCTACGGTGACCCCGTGCTGGATTACTTCCCCAACACGACGGACCAGCGACACCTGATTCGCGGGATGCGCGAGCTGGTGAAGGTCGCCATGGCCGGGGGCGCGGTGGGCGCAACGACCCTCCACTCGCCGACGTTGCGCTTCGAAGCGGACAACCTGAAGCCTGGCGGCTATACGGAGAAGCGGCTGAGCGCCCACCTCGACGAGATCACCGCGCGCGGCCTGCGCCCCAATGCGCCGATGCTCTTTAGCGCGCACCAGATGGGGACGGCGCGCATGGGTGGCAGCGCCAAGACGGCGGTGACGGATCCCTATGGGAAGGTCTGGGGGGTGCGCGGCCTCTATGTGGGTGACGGCAGCTTGCTGCCCACCGCCCCCGGCGTGAACCCGATGCTCTCGATCTACGGCGCGGCCTATCGCGTGGGTCAGGCGATCCTCGCGGAGGGGTAACGCTGGTATGATAGAGTGGCCAGGGAGAAGGACAATTCAGCACCTGAGGTAATGCCCTATGAGGACCTCAACGCTCGACGCCAGCATGATCCTCCAGACCGTTTCCGCCTGGCCCGTCGAGGCGCAGGTGGAGCTCGCCCGCGCCATCCTGGAGCAAGTCGCCAGCGGCACGACCCTCGCCTCTCGCGAGGCCGCCCTGCCGAGCTTCTATGCGCTCTATGGCCACGCCGAAGTGATCATCACCCCGCTCGCGCCAGAGCACGCGCTCGACGAGCCACAGTAGACGCACTCACCCTTCTAGCTCGCCACCACCTGCACGATGCCACTGCTACCGCCGAATGGGTTCGTGCCCTGGGTCGTCGTGAAGATAAATATGTAGAAGCCTGGCGTCATAGGCAGCTTCAGTGTTGACGTCTTCTCGTCGCCGGACCACGTATCCGTGTGGATCGGCGTCATCGTGCCCGCAACCGGCTGCAGCGGCGGTAGTGGCTGTCTAGGGTCAGGGGGCGCGTTCGGCCCGCCATGCGGCCGCTGTGCCGCCATGGCCGCGTCGAGCGAGGGATAGGGACCCGCGAGCTGCCCCGTGATGACGACCCGAGCCGGCGCAGTATCGGTCGTGGGCCGGTCGGCGATGGGACACCAGTCGAAGCGCATCGTCGCGCCCGGCTTCCATTTCCTCTGCGGGGGCAGCGGTCCCAGTCGAACCAGCTGATATGTTGGATGCCCCGTCGCGTTGGGATCCTGCGTGGGGAGGCGTGACATATTCACATTCGAGCAGGAATAGTCCTGGCCTGGGATAGGATGCCCCTGGAGGTAGAATGTGACACCGCCGATCACCACCAGCGCTGCGAGCGTCACCACCAGCAGCCGCCACCGCCGAAGGGAGCCCATATCTGATCCTTTCCGGGCATCTGTGGCCTGCTGAGCTATCACTGCCCGGTATGCCGCTAGCATAGGCGTGCCCAGAGCGACTCGTCAAGGAACCGGTGA
>DASWAC010000227.1:0-6808 GCA_036391335.1 Ktedonobacterales bacterium | reverse complement strand
CCTCGCCATCGAGCACCAGCACAGGCGCAGCGCTGACACTGCGCAGTCGCAGCCCCGGCACCGACGCGCCCGGCAGCTCGAGCACCTCCACCTGGCCGGCGCGCAGGGCGTCTTCGAGGGTGGCATAGCTGAGCCGCTGCTCGTCAGATGCCACACGCTCACGCACGGGATAGATCGTCAGCCGTCCGTGGTGGATGCCCTCATCCACTGCAACGGCGCCAATGCGTGTCTTTACTGACTCACTTGCCTGAATCGTAGCCATGTGAATGTCCCTCCTTCGCGGGGGATCTGCGCACCCGTCACGAAGGGCGAATGCGATACACGGCGGGAATGCGCGCCGCCGTACGCGCGGGTCGTCCTGCGTCGTGCCGCGTCAGCACGCGCCGCGAGCGCCTCATCCTGATGGCCGCTCGGTTATCATTGGTGTTGGCGAGGCGCGCCGCCTCAGCCAGATAGGCCTCTCACATCGTGGTCGCTCTGGCTCCAGCCTCCCTGCTGGCCTGCCGGTGTCATCTCAGGTGACCTCGCGCCACGCTGACCATCGAGCGCGCCCGCGCTCATCGCCCCGCCCGGGGTATGGAATGTGGAATAGGAGGCCTATCGCGCACAATGCCGCCGCATTGGTCGGGCACAGTGTATGCCCTGGCTTGTGCGACTGTCAAGAATGGGGAAATGCCATGAGGATTGCCTCATCGTGAGGCTGGCGAAGGGAGAAGTTCGTTTCACATCACCACCTCGCCCGCGCGCTCGTGGCCCGCGAGGCGCCTGCCACGCCACACGAGCCACGCTGTCGCCACACGCTAGGCCGCCACGCCGTCACCGCTATCACTGCGGCCATCACTGGGGGCCACGATGACCGGCGATGGGCCGGTGAGAGCAGGGTCCCCGTGCGCGCGGGCATATTTGCTGAGGGCCAGCAACACCGCGACCGCCCCGGCCGCCAGCGCGGCACGCACTGTGTCGGACCAGCTCACTTGCTGCTGAGCCAGCGCACGCGCCACCACGGGCGCCATCGCCACCAGCCCGGCGCAGAGCAGTCCCTCGCCTAATCGCAGCAGCGCCCGCTCGCCCGCCGTGAGCGGCGCATAGCTGGCCGCACGTCGCAGAAGATTGACCATGGTGCTTTCTCCTTGTCTCGTGTCCCTCGACTAGCTCGCCTGAGCGTGGAGGGCCTCACTCAGCGCCTGCACTGCCGTGAGGGCACGCGCGGCCTCAGCGGGGAGCTGCTGTCGCAGTGCCGCCAGCCGCGCCGTCAGCTCGCTCACCTGCGAGGTCAGCGCCCGGACATCCTGCCCAACCCAGATGCGATAGGCTCCGCGCTGCGTCGTCCAACCCAAAGAGGTGCGGCGGAAATCCTGCCGCGAGCCCGACCCGATGGCCGGGTTGCCCGGCTCGACACTCGGCAGCGAGGCCTCCGGCGCGAGTGGCCAGTCCTCTGCCAGCCACGGGCCCGCCAGCACCAAATCGCGAAAGCCACGGACCACCGGCACGCCATTCGGCGCGGTGAGTGTGGTCCCGTCGTCATGCCAGTCTTGTGGTGTCGTCATTGTCTCGCTCCCCTCGATGCTCACCCGCGCGGTGATCGCCATGGCCGCGCACGGGCGCGAGGCCACCAACACCGCATCGGGATAGAGCTGCATCACATCGCCACCGGCGAAGCTGTCGCCGTCGCAGCACCACCAGCCCGCCGGCAGATCGCGGCCCACCGCCTGCGCCACACGGGTGATCCCGCCGGGATGCCAGCCGGCCACCATCACAAAGTGATAGTGCAGATTGGTCGCGTTCTCACCCCTGCCGCTCAGCGCATCGCGCAGGGCCTGGCCATGGGCTGTCTCGAAGACGATGGCCCGCCGACCCGTGTGGCGCTCGAAGAACGCGCGCCAGTCCGCCTCAGGCATGGGCTCGCGATAGCCGAGCGCGTCCACCTGATAGCCCGCCGCGCGTGCATCATCCGCCAGGGCGCGCAGGGTGCTCTCGCCACCGGGATCACACCGGCCCGCCGCGCGCATGCGCCGGTAGACGTCGAGCGTGCCCAGCGCGGACTGGTCGGCCCAGCGCTCCGCCATCGACGCGGCATTGGGACCACATGCGCCATGCAGCCCACCCACAAATTCCGTTTCCCGGTGAATCTTTCCCGGGAGCAATCGCGCCTCCATCTTGCCTCCTCGCCATCTGCGCCCGTTTAGCCACGGTCATCTTTCTCTTGCGGGGACGCCGCATGCCCTGTAGAATGAGCACTCATCATGGCCGCATCTATCGCCGCCTGGCCATCACCGGAAAGAGAGCCCCCACATGCAGAGGCGTCTGCTGATCCTGCTCGGCATCGTCACCCTGCTGGCGATCATTAGCCCTGTGCTGGTCGTCGCCTTCTCGCTGGTGGTCTGCTCGGCGGGGGACCACGTGCCCGCAGGCTGCGCACAGGGCTCTGGCACGGCGCTGACCTTCGCGACATTTCTCTTTTCACTTGGACTCTTCCTCTGGGTCGTGACGACCCTCTTCGGCCTCGTGGTGATCACTCGCCGGCGGCAGTGGGGCTGGCTGGCGCTGGTCGCGCTGACGGGACCCATCGGGGCCGCCATGTATGGCCTCTTCATCTTCGAGAACACCCCCACTCAGGCCGAGCAGCCACGATCACGGACCGCGCCTGCCCCCAGGCCCGCCGGCGCGGTGGCCTCCGCACTCTTCGACAAGGACGTCGAGGCAGCCGCCCCCGAAACGGTCCGACTGTCCGCGATGCCCGCCGAGGAGCCCACGCCTGCCGAGCCCTCAAGCACCGAGCCCTCAAGCACCGAGCCCTCAAGCGCCGATGGTGGTGAAGCGGCCAGTCCAGAAACAAGCGCCTGAGCCTGCCGCCGTAATGGTCATCTCGCAGCCATAGGGGGTCAGGGTGCCCGGCGTCACCGACGGCCCGCTCGCGACGTTCCCACTGGAGATCGCCGTGAAGCTGAGGCTGGTCGGTGTGGACGAGAGCACGGGCACGAAGCTCACCGTCGCGCCCACGGTCTGCCCGGCGGCCACGCTTGGCGCGCGCGCCGAGCAAAACCCCGTCAGTTGGGCTCCCGGCGACTGCACCACACGATAGACGCCACGCTGTCGCTGCCGAGAATCCTCACCGAGCTGCAAGCGCGCGACCAGCGCATCGGCGCGATCTGCCCCGCCATCGAGCTGCAGCGTGAGATGTGGCGCCTGACTCCGCGCCTCACGATAGACCGCCTCGGCAATCCAAAACTGATTCACCCCTGGCTGCGGACTGCTGGCAAGCTGCGCCCCGCGTGGCGCGAGCTCCGGCAAGAAGAGTGTGCCCCCCGCGCGCACCTGATGGAGCGGAGCGGGATTCCCCTGGGCGTCGCGCACAGTGGCCAGCGTCACCTCGATCTTCCCGGTGGGATTCTGCCAGAGCGCCAGCCAGGCGCTGGCGATGCTGGTGGCCTGAGCCGCCGTCAGGGGGATGCGTGTCATGGCGCGCCGCAGCTTGCGTCGCCGGAAGGGTGCGGTCCCTTGCGAGCCATTCGCCGCCAGCCGCGTGTCGCTCACCGTCACGCTGGCGGGTCCGGTCACGGGGTCCACATAGGCAAGCTGGATGACGTTATAGGCCCGCTGCGCCGAGCTGGCCACATGCCACGAGACCACGTCGGCGCCCGCGGCCGTCCATGTCGTCGTCGTGGTATCGCGCTGGTGCGCCCGCAGCTGCCACATGGGGAATCCCGCCTGATCCGTGTTGTGCGGGTGATCCCAGACTTCCCACACATAGTCGCCGAGGCTGCCCATCAGGTCGTGCAGGATCTCCTCCAGATTGAGGCCAACATAGACGGGGGTGAGCGTCAGCGAGGGATTATCCGGCAGGATGCCCGATTGGTCCTGATCGAGCGGCAAGAAGGCCGCCCGGCGTGACATCTCATTGGCGATGATGGCCTGCGCCGTCGCTGGCGTGGCATAGGTCGCGTCGTCGGGATCATCGCGCAGGGCGACTCCGCCACCCAATGCCGAGAGCAGCACATGCTCGCCCGTGGCATCCAGCACTATCGCAGGATCGGTCCACTCCCCTCCAAATGCGGTGAAGAAGCCGTCGCGCAGACACACCCGCCCAAAGAGCCCTAGCTCTGGCCGCGGAATGCGGGCCTCTCGCAGCCGCAGCACGCACGTCAGGTCGCCAAAGCCGCCCGGCGAGACGGTCGAGAACTCCAGCCCCTCGATGGACTCCCCATATTCGCCCACGATCGGCGCATTCGCCGCCACCGGCGCGGTATAGGCCCACAGCGCGAGCTTACTCCTGAGCATCGGCATGCCCTCCTCTCACACGCCACCAGGCCGCACCAGCCCACCGGGGCGTCGCCACGCGCGATTCAGCACGCGATCTTGCTCGCGCTGCCACGCCGCCAGCGCCGACCGAAGGGTCACCGTGCCCTCGCCCAAGAGCTCTAGCAGCACATCACCCAGCCCCGTGGCCGAAAGCTCCAGCGGGGCTGTCTCGGCGGTGGGGGTGTGCCCTCGCCCAGACCACGCGCTGGCCCCGAGGGCCGCTGGCATCCGCATGGGAGAATCCGCCGGCGGCTGCGCGCCTGATGGCGACCTCTGCGTGCGGGCCCTGCCGGTGTGTGCGGAGCGCGGCTGCGAGACTCCGCGTCGCGATGACCCCTTGCCGGGGCGCTCCGCGCGCCTGGGATGGCGGCGTGCCGATGGGGTGCTGTCTTTGCCAAGTGCCATAGCGTGTCTCCTAGCGTGGTTCGAGATACTGCGGCGTATAGAGGATGTCGGCCACCAGGGGCAGCACCGCGCCGGTGCTATCGGCGAGGGAGGCCACCAGCTGATTGCTGCCCAGCGTCGGGTCCAGCGTCAGGTACGGGTCTGCCGTCAGGTTCACGTTCACCGGGCCTGAGCTCGCCGTCCCTGGCCCGCCGCCGCCATGCGCGGGCGAGGGGAGCGCCACCGGCTCCACGCTCCACCCTGCCGTCGCCTGCCCACCCAGGGGCACGCCCAGCCCATCGAGGTAGACGTAGACCCAGCCGCTCGGCGCCCATGAGCTATTGCTTGGGTTGTTCACCACCCCCAGCAGGAGCGAGGCATCCGTGGGCAGCAGCGCTTGCCAGTTGATCTGCTGCACGGCCCCGCCAGCGGTCGTGTCCCACCACTGCGGCCGGGGGGTCGCGTCGTTGAGGGTGAGATCGCCCAGCGCACCCAGCGGCTCGGGCGGCACCACGATCTGCCCCGCGTCGAGCGCCAGCCAGGCATTCGCCGCCGTCACCGGCACCAGCCAGCTCCCGTTCACCGTCGCCAGCACCCAGCTCGTCGTCGTCGCCCCCAGCCCAAACCAGGCTTGGCTCGTCCATGCCGTGACCACGCGCACCTGCAGCGCGCTCAGGGTCGCCTCCCGCGTCAGGAACCGCTGCAGCAGGTGATACGTCCCGCGCAGGGTGGCCGGAGGCGCCGAGAAGGCGAGAGGGTTCCACGAATTGTTCACGTTGAGGGTCGCCAGGGCGTAGTAGCCGCCCCAGGCAGACGCGTCGAGCGCGGCCGTGCTCTGCACTACCTGAATGCCCACCGGCCCATACCAGCCGTTGCTCGCGCCCACCAGCACCGCGCTCGGGTGAAACGCGGCCCGCCGGCCCAGCGCCAGGCTCAGGCTGCCCCCGCTCGCCCAGGAGGCCTCATACGCGCCGAGCAGCACCGAGGCCGGCACGCTCACATCGCCCAGCAGGCCCGAGACCAGCAGCGCAGACGGCGCCTGGGGGAACCGCAGCTCGCAGTAGGGCATGGTGGCCATCCCCGTCGCGGTCTGGTTCCACGCCTGCACGTTATCGAACCACACGGTTCCATTGGCCGAGTTGGCTGTCGCGTCCACCGCCTCGAGGAAAAGGAAGACGAAGGCGCAGTTGGCCCCGGTGATGAGCGTGCCCGCGAGCAGCGTCCAGGCCGGCTGGTTCCCGTTGAGCGTTTGCAGCGTCGTGGCCCGCAGGAAGGTGCCGGCGCTGTCATACTCATTGGCGACGAGGAGGATGCTCGCCGTCACGGAGAGGCCGGTGCTCTTGGTGCGCGCATTGATGCTCAAGACGTTGCCCGGCGCATTCACCGGGATCGCGGTCGTCCCCTCCGGAGCGCCCCCCTGGTAGGACGAGCAGTAGGCGTTGAGCGTGCCCGCTGGCGCCACGTCGATGCGAGCCGCGCCAAAGCTGGTGGCGGGGCCGCCGGGATAGGTGCTCGCGCCCCCGCGCTCCCACGCGCCCGAGGGGATGCCCGTCCCGTTGTTGTTGCTAAACGACCAGCCGCCAGGCCCAAAGAGGGAGAGGGTGTGCACGTTGGCAAAGGCGCCACCGATGGGCAGCGTGCCCGCGCTGGCGAGGATCTGCGGCCGTCCGGTGAGCGCCGTCACCGCGTCCGACGTGGGGCCGGCCACCGTGGCGACCTGCGCGCCCACCGCGCCCGCCGCATCATTGAGCAGCGTCGCCTGCAGGTACGCGGGATCGCCCGGGACGGTGGGAAACTGCGTGACTTGCAGCCAATACCAGTTGTTCACGACCAGCGTGGGGCTGGCCGTCGCCAGGGAGTGATCCACGCCGGCGATCTGCTGGAAGAGCTGGAGACCGCCCGCGCCAGTGAAGACCTGCACCCGCAGGCTGTTGCTCGCGTCGGTGTAGTGCAGATACCACCGCGAGACGTTGCCCGCGCCGGTGAACTGGAATCGCACTTGCCACACGTTGATCGCGCCCCAGGCCGGGGAGCCAAAGGCGACCTGCGCCCCAGCGGCGAGGGTCATCACGTTGGCGGCCACCGTGGGCGCCGCGCCAGCGGTGAGGCTATACGCGTTGGTGTT
>DASWAC010000226.1:0-9536 GCA_036391335.1 Ktedonobacterales bacterium | reverse complement strand
TGGATGGACGACCCGGCATATGCCCCCGTGAGCTATACGTTCGATCCCTTTGCCCGGCATCCCTTCTATCGCACAGTGAACCAATCCCTCGTCTCCGCCGCGCTGGCGCACCTGGACACCGCCACGCCCAAGGGGCAATGCGTCACCGTGGTAGATCTCGCGGCGGGCACAGGCGCCGTCACCGCGCTCATCCTCGACGAGCTCGAGCGTCTGGATCGCCCTAGCGAGGTCATCGCCGTCGAGCCGGCCGACACTGCCATCGCGATCGCACGCGAGAAGCTGACCAGCCGCAACGTCCGCTTCATCCACGGCGATGCCGAGCAGCTCGCCGCCTGGGATGGCATGCTCGATGCCGTCTTCTTCTGCAATGCCATCCACCTGCTCTTGAATAAGAGTGAAGCCATGGCCGGCGTCGCCGGCGCGCTCAAGCCGGGCGGCATCTTTGCCTGCAATAGCGCTTTCTATCACGGCTCCTACGTGCCCAGCACGGCGCAGTTCGCCCGCCTGTGGATGCTCACGGCGCGGCGCTGGCTGAATGAGAAGCATCCGGAGGCGCGGCCACAGGGGAGAGACCGCGAGACAGCTATTGGGCAGCAATGGCTCAGCCCCGCGAACTATGCCGAGCTGTTTGCCAGTGCGGGCCTCAGCACGCTAGAATCTCATGAGGAAGAGGTCATGGTGCCCGTACGCGCCATGCAAGATATCTGCCACTACCCACTCTTCATCGAGGGCGTGCTGCCTGGCGTGAGTGTCGAGATCGCCGCCGAGGCGCTGGCCCATGGCGCCGCCGAAGCCGCGAAGAAGCTCAACACCGACCAGGCGCCACGGATGTGGCTGCAGCTCATCGCCCGTCGCGATGCCGAGAAGGACTAGGTGGCCATGCCAATCATCGCGAGCATTCTCCTGCCCGCATTGGGTCTGGGGATGGCCTACGCTGCCGCTCCCGGCGCGGTGAACACAGAGGCGTTGCGCCGTGGCGTGGCGCATGGTGCGCGGGCGACCCTGCTGGTGGAGGCAGGCTCCCTGCTGGGCGACGTGCTCTGGGCGCTGATCGCCCTCACCGGCATCTCGGTGTTTGCGCGGCACCTTGCCATTCAGGTGGCGCTGGGCATCGTCGGGGGCTGCTTCCTTTTGCGCATGGCTTGGCTGGCCCTCCACGAGGCGTTGCGCCGCCGGCCAGATGGCAGCGCGGCATCACCTTCGGCGCGGGGCCACTTGGCCACGGGTCTCGTCTTTGGCGTGGCGAATCCCGTCGGGCTGGCCTTCTGGTCAGGCCTCGGCGCCAGTGTGGTCGCCACCGGAGCCACGGGACAGGGACTCGCGCTCTTCGTGGTCAGCTTTCTCGTGGGCGCCTCGCTGTGGTGCGCGGGCCTGAGCGCGGCCATGCGCTGGGGCCGCCGCTGGGTGCGCCCATCACTCTTCCGCTGGATCAACGCGCTCTGCGGGCTGGCCTTCGGCTATCTCGGCCTGCGCATCCTCTGGGAGACCGCGCACCCCTTCATCGAGCGTGGATTCTTCAGCGCATTAGGCATCGAGGATCGCGCATGAGCCAGCTCACGCGCCGGTCTCCGCGTTGATCTTGCCTGCCTTCACCGCCGCCACCAGCGCCGCGTGATCGGCCTCCGTCTGGTCGGCATAGGCATTGGCAAAGGCCACCACCGCGCGGTCGAAGATATCGCTGCGCCCGAGATAGCCGGTAATGCGCGCCGGGTCCCCACTGCGCGCGTGCGCGCGGGCGAGCGCCCAGCCGCAGAGGTCCGCGTAGTCTTCGAGGGCGGCGGGGCTCAGCCCTTCGAGCCGATACGTGACCTTCATATCGTGCAGCTGGCGCACATAATAGTGGCTGCCAGAGCTCACACCCCAGCCGAGGAAGACATCGGGCGACGCTTGTGTCACTTGCTGCCCCATGATCACCCGCTGGCCGTGATTTGGGTACACACTCGGCCCGGCGTAGGGCTCGAGCACAGAAGTGTCGGCCTCTTTCACCTGCAAGAGCAGCGGGTCGGCGTCACTGGCGCCCAGCATGAGGATGACAAAGCAGCGCGTGCCAACGCTGCCCACGCCCACCACCTTGCGCGCTACATCCACCACGGAGTACTGTCGCAGCAATTCTTGGCGATCGGGCCGCAGCGACGTGAGGTAGCCTTCGAGCATGGTGTACATCCGCTCGGAGGCCCGGGCGTCCGTCTCGTGCATCATCAGGGGCGGGCTCTCCTTCAGGCGGGGCTTGCCATCCACGAGCGTAGTGAGCTTCTCCAGCTCATGCGCGGTGCTTTGTCGCGCTGCCTGCGCGAATGTGCGCTCGACCTCTCGCTGCGCCGAATGTTCGAGGAAGCGTAACACGGCGCGCTCGTCTATCTGAGCATAGGAGACCGCGAGATATCCCATCTGCGCGTAGCCTCGCATCTGCTCGCGATAGGACTTCAGCGCCGCCGCCGCGGCATACGCGCACGCGCCGGGAGTCAGGCCGCCTGTGCGTCCGGCCACCACGATGCTCGTGGCCAGTCGCTTCACATCCCATTCCCACGGGCCGGGCAATGTCTCATCAAAATCGTTGACATCAAAGACCCTATTTCGCTCAGGGGTCGCGTAGATGCCAAAGTTGGCCAGATGCGCATCACCCGCAGCCTGCACCCGCAGCCCGCTCACCGGCATCGTGGCGAGGTCGCCCGCCATGATGGCCGCTGCGCCGCGTAGGAAGGCAAACGGCGAAGAGAGCATGCGCCCATAGCGGATGGGCACGAGCTCCGGAATGCGCCGGGCATCACCTTTGCGCAACACCGCCAGCGGATCGGCCCGGTTGGCCGGAGGCGACCACGCCGAGTGCGACGAGCGTGGCGCGGCGGCGCGCTGTGCCTTGCCTGCCGCCAGCCGCTCACGCAGCGATGGCGAAGGCTGGCGAAAGCTTGCCACATCGGCGCTCATGGACAACGTGGGTGGGTTCGCGGAGCGTGCCATATGATGCTGCCTCCGATGTGTGGCATCCCCACCATCGCGCGGGGAAAAGACGTAGAAGTCGCAGCGGTCGGGCAGGCAGCCAGATGAGAGGACCTGAGGCGCGCATTGAGATGCGGAGGTGCCTGCGGAGCCACGACCCATGATACCCCGTACCCGCCTGTGCCCGCCAGATGGCACACGCTCACCGGCTGCCGGCAATCCACGTGCGGCCCACTGCGCCTGCGGGTACGTGCTGGCCAGGCTCGCGGGGCGCATACTTTGCTGGCATGGTCGGCCAGCTTTGAGGCCGACCTCTTCTTGGTGAAAGGCACTCCTCATGAGCTTTCGACGGACCCTCGGTGTGAGCCTCGTCGAGTGGATTCCCCTCGCAGCGGTGATCGTCCTCCTCTCAGGCGCGATCTACATCGTGGGGCAGCAGGGCTATCGCATGACGGCGAATGACCCACAGATTCAGATGGTGACCGATGCGCGCAACGCGCTGAATGCCGGCGCAAGCCCCCAAAGCCTGGTGGCGAGTGACCAGATCGATCTCTCAGTGAGCCTTGCGCCCTACCTCGCGGTGTATGACTCATCGCACCAGCTGCTCGCCGCCTCCGCGACCGACAAGGGTCACCCCATCGCGCCGCCCTCAGAGGTTTTCGACAGCGCGGCGGGCGTTCCCTTCAACGCCGTCACCTGGACGTCCTCCATCTCCGGGGTACGTGGGGCCATCGTCGTCATGCGCTATTCCGACGGTTATGTGCTGGCCGGTCGCGCTCTCCAACAGGTCGAGCTTCGTGAGGACACGCTGCTCCAGCTGGTCGCCGCCGCCTGCGCCGGCACCCTGGTCGCGTCGTTTTGCGTGGCGCTGCTGAGTGGGCTCGTCGTGGCGCGCTGGCGATCAGCCTAGCTATTGCGACGGAGGACCGGGGCTGGGGCGCGTGGGCAGCACCATGGGCGGCCGCGGCGCCTGGCTGAAGTCGAAGTCAGTCATCAGGTTGCCAAGCTGCGCCACATTCTCACGCACCGTCGGGCGCGGGTCGGGTCGCCCATCGGTCTTGGGATCCAGCCGCTGGCCGCCGAGGAAGTTGTCTTCGATGAACTTGAGATAGGCATCGAAGCTCAATGTCTGGTGGTCAATGTAGCCCTGCTTCGCATAGGGGCTGATCACCAGGCCCGGCACGCGCAGCCCATAGCCGTTCTGGTCGACCGTGGACGGCGTCACATGGTCATAGAAGCCGCCCCAGTCATCCCACGAGAGGAAGATGGCGGTGCTATTCCACTCGGGGCCCTGCATCGCCGCGTTGATCACCCCGGTGACATAGGCCTGCCCGTCGCTGACCAGAGCGGGTGGATGCTCGCTGACGCGTCCGCTTGGCACGATCCACGAGACGGCGGGCAGCGCGCCTCGTTTCGCGGCGGTGAAGTAATTCGCGGTCGGCTGGATGTTCCCCAGCTCGCCGTCCTGTCTCACAGTGTCGAACTCAGGCAAGGGATTCCAGATGCCAGGAACCTTGGCGGCCTGTTGCTTGGGGGTGCAGGTGATATCGCCGTCGTTCTCGCAATCGGGCTCCGCGCCATCGGAGAGGTAATAGGCCCAGCTTACGTGCGCTTTGTGCAGCAGGTAGGTGATGTCGGTCCAGGCATAGTCGGCGCCTTGCGTTTGGAGGTTATTCGCGGGATTCTGCAACTCGTTGACGCAGCTCATCGGGTCGCCGGGGCGCGTGCACTTCGCCGACCAGCCCGACACCATGAAAAGATGCTCCGGCAGGCTCCACGAGGCGTTGGGCTCGAACATCGCATCTTGCAGGACGAAATGCTGCGCATAGGCCCAATAGTTCGGAATCTCGCGGGCATCATGCCAGCCCATCACATCCAGTGACGCGGCGCTCACGCAGCTGGGGTCGTTCGGCCCGGTGCAAGGGTTCTTCCCCTTCCCGCGAAGCTGCCTGATGAAGCCGTCCATCTTCCCGCCATTGATGTCAGCCGCGGCATTCGACGCGCCATGCGGACCACCATGGTTGAGGTCATTAGGATCGTGGAAGGGCATCACACACTGCGCCAAGGTGGGATCAGGCGCGCAAACGATGGGCACGCCATGGCTCATGGGGATGCCATTCGCGCCTGGATAGGTGCCGAAATAGGAATCGAAAGAGCGGTTTTCCTGCATGATGATGATGACATGCTTGATCTTCGTCGCGGTCTGCGCCCCACCCGAGGGTGAAGGCGAGATGGCGCCGCCACCCCAGAGCTGGCAGCCCGAGAGCACGAGCAAGATCAGGAGCAGACCAGGCGCTGCCCTGTGCGCCAGTGGCCAAAAGCCGGCTGACGGGAGCCGCGGAGCGTGTCTCACAGGCGTTTCCCCTTTGCCATGTGCCCAATCACACGGCCACATGCGCCATGCCCAGGGGAAAGTATCACGCATGGGCGCAGCGGAGCGAAAGGCCTGTTTGTAACGCTTCTGCAAAGTCTGGCGCACCGCGCGGCCCCCGCGATTGCCAATCGCCAAGCGCACCCTGACACTGGTCGGTGACACGCGCCCTTGGGCCCTTCTCGATCATCACCAAGGGGTGTCGATGAACTGGGGTTGCGGCTGCGGCCCCGTGAGCAGGCGATCAGGAGGAGCACCGATGGCGCAACACGAACCGACGGCATCAGCTATGGAGTTGTCCCCACAGATCATCACCATCATCACGACCGAGCACTATAACCTGCAAACCGGGCGCGCGATGACCATCTCAGAATCCGTGGGCCGTTCGAGCCTCTTCGTCGGCGCCGTGTCGAGCGGGCTGGTGGCGCTGGCCTTTGTCGGGCAGATTTCCCGCCTGGGCACGGCATTCTTTGCCTTTAGCTTGATCGTCATCCCGACGCTGTTCTTCATGGGGGTGGTGACATTCGAGCGCGTGTTACAGACAGGAAGCCAGGATATCCTCTATGCGCGCAGCATCAACCGGCTGCGGCATCTCTACCTTGAGCATGCGCCACAACTGGCACCATATTTGCAGCTGCCCGCGCACGACGATAACCTTGAGGTGCTTCGTCGTGAACGTATGAATACGACATGGTGGCAGGTCTTTCTCTCGATGGCGGGCATGATCGCGCTCATCAATAGCGCCCTGGCCGGCGCCTTTTTTGCCTCTTGCTCGCGGTCTTCTCGCTCCCTCTGGCCGTGTGCACCGCCGGCGGAGCAGTCGGGTTCCTGCTCAGCGTGGTCGTCCACCAGCGTGTCCAGTGGCAGGCGTGGAACCGCGTCTCATCGAGCTTGCCCACACTCTTTCCCCCGCTACCAACCCCCGCCGAGGAGGGTGGAGCCTAAACGCCTGCCACTGCCGCAGTGAGGAATCCGGCCCTTTCCGCATGCTGTTGTGGCGCCGGACTACAATACACGTAGGCCACGGACGAGGACTATCGCGCGAGACCATCACAGCAAGGAAGTGCATCGCCATGCAGAAGTCATCAGATTCCGATCGATCTCTCCCCATGCTGGGCGCACCGCGCACTCCCGCTGACTATGTCCCAGGGCAGCAGGAACCCGGCGTCGTGCTGACGAATGTGAGCGACATGGTCAACTGGGCGCAGAACTATGTGCGCAGTCACTCGCTATGGCCCTTCTCATATGCCCTGGCATGCTGCGGCATCGAGATGATCGCGGCGGCCTCTGCCCCACAGTATGACCTCGGCCGCTTTGGCTCCGAGGTGTTCCGCGCCAGCCCGCGCCAGGCGGACCTCATGATCGTGGCGGGGACGGTGGCGATCAAGATGGGACCGCGACTCATCCACTTGTATGAGCAGATGGCTGACCCAAAATGGGTGATCTCACTTGGGCAGTGCGCCAACTCCGGCGGCGAATTCTACGACTCGTACTACACAGTACAGGGCGTTGATATGCTGGTGCCGGTGGATATCTACATCCCCGGCTGCCCACCGCGGCCTGAGGCGTTCGTGGAAGGCTTCCTCAAGCTGCGGGAGAAGATCGAGAAGCAGGGCCTCAAGCTCAAAGGCGAGTAGGCATGCGGGGGGCGAGGGTGGTCGACAATTCGGGAACGCCCATCAGGCCCCCTCTCCTTGCGGCCTTGCCCGCAAAGTTGCCGCCGCCATCAGCGCCGGTGCGTTGACGGCCCATCCGCAGCAGGCATTCGCCAGTCTGGACCCTCCAAAGCGCGGCGCAGGGCCGTCAGCCCTTCGAGCAGCGCCGACTGCTCGTGGGGCGTGAGCCGCTCGAAGAGCGCCGCGTGTGCCTCGGACAGGTGCCGCTGCAGGTGCTCGGCGAGCCGCCCGCCTTCGACGGTGAGACGCAGCAGGCGCAGTCTGCTGTCGCGCATGTCGCGCTCGCGCAGCACCCATCCCCGTTGCTCCATTTGCTGCACGAGACGACTGACGCTGCTCTTTTCCAGCGCCAGCTCGGCGCCCAGCTCCTGCTGCGAGAGCGGGGCGCGTTCCGCCAGGATGCTGAGGGCGTAGATCTCCGACAACGAGAGTGACCAGCCCGGCAATATCTGCTCAGGCCGATGCGCGCCCATCTCACGGAAGACGTCCATCAAGAGTCGGTCGAACGATGTCTTCTCCATGGCACCCATTTTCGCACATTTAGAATTGCATCGTACAACCATATAGTTGTATGATCGAACCATAAGGTTGTAATAAACAACTTTATGGCAGGGGAAGACGCGTCGGTGACCCGGCGCGCACCCCGAGACAGTGCATGAAAGAAAGGTTGTGCGATGCACATGACGCACAGTACACCGCGGCAGCGCTGGACAGCGCTGGTTCTGCTCGCGGCGGTCGAGTTCATGATCCTGCTCGATACCGCGATCGTCAACATTGCGACGCCCGCCATCAAGGCGGGACTCCATCTCTCCGAGGCTGATCTGCCCTGGATTCAGAATGCATACCTGCTGGTCTTTGGCGGCTTCCTGCTGCTGGGTGGGCGGGCTGCGGATCTCTTCGGGCGGAAGCGCTTCTATCTCCTCGGCCTCGGCCTTTTCACCGCCAGCTCGCTGTTGGCGGGGCTCGCCCCCACAGGCGGCGCGCTGCTGCTGGCGCGCGGGCTTCAGGGCATCGGCGCGGCGATTGTGCTCCCAGCGGAGCAATCACTGCTGGTGACCATCTTTACTGATTCTGAGGAGTTCAATCGCGCGTTCGGCATCTGGGGCGCGATCGGCGCGGCAGGCGGGCTCTTCGGCATCTTGCTGGGCGGGCTGCTGACCCAGCTTGTCGGCTGGCCCTGGATCTTCCTGATCAATGTGCCGGTGGGCGTGGTGGCGCTGCTCTTGAGTCCGCGTCTGATGCCCGAGAGCCGCGCGGCGGACGCTCGACGGCTGGATCTCGCGGGGGCGCTATCGGCGACTGCGGCAATTCTGCTCATCGCGTATACGCCGATCGCCGGACAGCAGCAGGGTTGGACATCTTTCCAGGCGCTCGGCTCACTTGGGCTCGGAGTCGTGTTGCTGCTGGCGTTCATCGCTATCGAGGCGCGGTCGTCATCGCCACTCGTGCCGCTGCGCTTCTTCCGGAATCGCAACGCCAGCGGAGCGAACATCGTCAGCTTCCTCGTGGGCGCGGCCCACGCGCCGATGTTCTTTCTGCTCTCGCTCTACTTTCAGCAGGCGCTCCATTATGATGCGCTCACTGCTGGGCTGGCGATCGTTCCCATCGCGGTGCTGAGCCTGCCCGCTGGCTTTCTGCTGATACCGCGTGCCCTCGATCATCTGGGCGCGCGCCGCGTGCTGGCGGCTGGCATGTTCCTGCTTGCCGTTGGGGCGGCGCTGTTCGCGCGAGCGCCGATTCATAACACCTTTGTGTTCGATATCCTTCCTGGCAGCATTTTCATGGCGCTTGGCCTTCCTGCTGCCTTTGTGGGCGTGAACATCGCGGCGCTCACTGCTGTCGAGCCGGTTGACTCGGGCCTGGCCTCTGGGCTGATGAATACGGCGCAGCGTGTCGGCAGCGGCATCGGGATCGCCGCGCTCGTCGCGGTGTTCGTCGCGCGGGTCGGCTCGTTCGGCGCCCAGGCAGAGACCACAGCACTTTCCGCTGGCTTCCAGCTGGCCTTCCTGGGGGCTGCCACCTTTGCCGCGTTGGGGGCTGCGCTGGCTCTGCTGATCATTCGGCAGCCGAAGCAGGCGCCCGCCGTCGCCGGGGATGACGCGGCAGGTCACGAGCTGGCGACCGCTGGCGCGCCGAAGTTTCGCTTCCACCACTAGAGAAAGGACCCTGACACAATGAGTTGGTATACCGTGGCGCTATTTGCGCATATCGTAGGTGTTCTGACGCTCTTTATCACGATGGCGGTGCAGTGGCTCACCGCGCGACGCAAGCGTCGCGCGCAGTCCATCGCACAGGCGCGTGAGTGGAGTGGCCTCGTCAAGGCCATCAGCCGGTTGGCGCCCGCCTCCGCCGTGCTGATCCTGGGTGCGGGTATCTCTATGATGGCGACCATCTGGAGCCTGTGGACGACCTGGATTGATGTCTCGATCGCCGCGATGGTGGTCATGATGATCCTCGGCATGGGGCTGGTTGGACGACGATTCAGGGCTATTCAGCGGGCCGCCGCTGAAGCTGCCGACCAGACCACCACCGGCGCGATTCCGGCGGCGCTG
>DASWAC010000225.1:0-4251 GCA_036391335.1 Ktedonobacterales bacterium | reverse complement strand
GAGCGCCTGGGCTATGGCGCGCCACACCCACAGCCCGCCGAGCCGCACCTGCATCGGGGAATCGGCATCGCCTGCGGCATGAAGAATGTCGGCTATTCTTTTGGCTACGCCGAGCAATCCAGCGCAACGGTCGAGCTGCATGGCACGGCGGAGCTGGAGCAAGCCATCGTGCGGGTCGGCGCGGCGGACGTCGGCCAGGGCGCGCACCTGGCCTTGCGGCAGATCGCCGCCGAGACGCTGGGCATCCCTCCTGAGCGCGTGACCATGGTGACCGATGACAGCGCGGAGTCGCCCAATGCGGGCAGCGCCTCGGCCTCGCGCATGACCCTGATGGGCGGGCAGGCGGTGCGCCAGGCCTGCCTCGCCGCGCGCGAGAAGTGGAGCGCCAGCGAGCAGCATACCGCCGTCGCCACCTTCCAGTTCAGGCCTCCAGCGACCACGACACTGGACCCTGTCAACGGCGCGGGCCGCCCGAACTATTGCTATGGCTATGCCGCGCAGGCTGTCGAGGTCGAGGTGAATACTCTGACGGGGCAGGTGCGCGTGCTCAGCATCATCAGCGCGCACGATGTGGGCAAGGCGATCAACCGCCAGCAAGTCGAAGGGCAGATCGAGGGCTGCCTGGCCCAGGCGGTGGGCTATGCCTTGCTCGAAAACCTGCAGGTGCGCGATGGGCGCATCCTCACGCCCTATTTCAGCACCTATCTGCTGCCCACTGTGCTCGACATGCCCACCGAGGTCATCCCGGTCATCCTCGAGCTGGCCGACCCAGAAGGGCCCTATGGCGCGCGTGGCGTCGCCGAGATGGCGCTGGTGCCGTTCACGCCTGCGGTGGCCGCCGCGATTCACGATGCCACCGGTGTCTGGCTGAGCCAGCAGCCCATGCTGCCCGAGCGCGTGCTCTCCGCTCTGGCCGAGCAGCAACCCACGCCCGCCACCTTCGATATCCCAGGAGGGAACACCCCATGACGACCCTGAGCATCTCCGTCGGCCCCTATTCCTATCTGGCTACGCTCGAAGAGGCCGATGCGCCGCTGACCTGCGCGGCTTTTCGCAAGCTGCTGCCCTACAAGCAGAAGATCATCCACGCCCGCTGGAGTGGCGAGGCCTGCTGGATTCCCCTGGGCGACTTCAGGCTGGATGTGCCCTATGAGAACCACAACAGCTATCCCGCGCCCGGCGAGATCCTGTTCTATCCCGGTGGGTTCAGCGAGACGGAGATCCTCTTCCCCTATGGCGCGAGCCGCTTCGCCAGCAAGGTGGGCCAGCTGGCCGGCAACCATTTCCTCACGGTGACGCAGGGTCGCGAGCACCTGCGCGAGATGGGAAAGCTGGTGCTCTGGCAGGGGGCACAGGATATCACGTTTGATCTGGCAAAGTGACTCCGGTGTGGGGTCAGCGCGCCCAGGCTCATAAGACCACCTCACAAAACCTCTGGTAGCAACCGCACTGCCCTCATCCCCGGCTGCGCAGGTCGTCCGCTGCGCTCGCTGCCCTCACCCCCTGCCCCTCTCCCACAAAGCGGGCGAGGGGGAAACAGCGTCAGCGCCCTCTCTGGCCCCTCTCCCTTGGGGAGAGGGGATGGGGTGAGGGGGTCGTGGTGCTGTGGTGCTTTGTTAGATGCTCTAAAACCATCTCCACTCGCGAATGCCGGCTGAGTGCCCGTGGCAGGCCTAGCCCTGCACC
Organism: Ktedonobacterales bacterium; assembly: GCA_036391335.1. Classification (GTDB taxonomy): domain Bacteria; phylum Chloroflexota; class Ktedonobacteria; order Ktedonobacterales; family JADMIN01; genus DASWAC01. Next base: position 2,565 of record DASWAC010000225.1, on the reverse strand, counting down.
GGCACGATGCGCCACGCGGTGACATCCAGCACGCCATGGTCGGTGATCTTGAGCGTGGGAATCACGCTAAGCACGAGGAATGAGAGGAAGACGAAGGCGCGCGGCAGCTTCACACCGAGGCTCGCCGCAGTCGCCTCGATGGCGCGCTCGGCCCGTGCCACCTCGGGCGCGCTCGCGGGCGACATCAGCCCGCCGATGGGCAGCGCCACCCGCGCGACCACTGCGCCGCCACGGGTCACCACCAGTCCACCCTGTGCCCGCTCGATCTCGCGCACGGCCAGCGCCATATCCTCGTCGTTGGTCCCGGCCACCACGATATTGTGCGCGTCGTGCGCCACAGAGGAGGCCATCGCTCCCTCACGCAGGCCCAGCCCATAGAGCAGGCCCACGCCCACGCGGTCGTGGCCATAGCGCTCGACCACGGCCACCTTGAGGATGTCGCGGGTGGGATCAGCGTGCAGCAGGCCATCGCGCGCCGTCATCTCGACGCAGAGGTCCTCGGTCACGATCTGATTGGGAATCATGCCGATGACCCGCGCGGAGCCGGTGGTGCCGGGCAGCCGCAGCCGATGCGCGCTGAAGCCGGAGAGCCGCACCGTGCGCAGAAGTGGCGCCGTGAGGTCCGCTGGCAGGGTGGGCGCGGCAAAGAGCGCCTCGCCGTCCCGCGCGACGAGCTCGCCGCCCACGTAGACCTGACTGGGACGAAACTCGCGCAAGTCAGGCACGACGATGAGGTCCGCGAGATAGCCCGGAGCGATGCCCCCGCGATCGCCGAAGCCGAAGTAGCGCGCGGGATAGAGGGTGGTCATCCTGACCGCCTGGATGGGGTCGAGCCCTCCCGCGATGGCCTGCCGCACGATGTGGTCCAGGTCGCCGTCATTGAGCAAGTCATCGCAGGTGCGGTCGTCCGAGACGAAGGCGGAGTGCTCAGGCTGGTGCTCGACCGCCACCGGCAGCAGCGCCGCGAGATTGCGGGTGGTGCCCTCGCGAATGAAGAGCCACATGCCCAGCCGGACCTTTTCTCGACCTTCCTCAGTGGTCACCGACTCGTGGCACGAGCGCACCCCGGCCGCCAGATAGCCACAGAGGTCCAGCCCGGTCAGCCCCGGCGCGTGGCCATCCACCACCAGACCGCGCGGGGTCGGGCTGCCCGGATCACCCAGCCCGATCATGTCGAGCATTGTCTCGGCGCCCGCGAGGACACCAGGATAATTCATCACCTCACCGATCGAGGCGACCCGCTCGTGCGTTGCCAGCGCCATCAGATCGGCGGCCTTGAGCGTCGCGCCGTTGCTCTCGAACTCGCTCGCGGGCACACACGACGGCAGTGTGAAGCTCAGTCGCACCGGCACGCCATCGGCGGCGGCCAGCATCCACCGCAGGCCGGGCAGGCCCGCGACATTTGCGATCTCGTGCGGATCGCTCACGCTGGTAGTGGTGCCGTGAGGGGCGGTCGCGCGGGCGAACTCGCCTGGGACCAGCAGTGAGCTCTCGATGTGGGTGTGCGCCTCGATCATCCCAGGGGCCAGGAACTGCCCCTTGAGATCCACCTCATGCGCGCCCCCATAGGCGCCAGCGGCGCCGATGCCCGCGATGCGCCCCTGCGCGATAGCGACCTCGGCAGGATATATCTCGCCAGAAAAGACATTGATGAGCCGCGCGTTACGCAGCACCAGATCCGCCGGCCGCTTTCCGCGCGCCACCGCGATCAGCTCACGCCTGCCTTCGCGTCCTATCGTCTGGCCACGCATAAAGCGCCTCCTCTGCTTGCTGCCCTTCGGGGTTTCCGCAGAGTATGGCTGCCCAAGCGGGCGCGTGTCAAGGCGATAGCGGCTCAGGCGGCAGGCTTGACCGGCATCTTGATCACCCCATAGCGCAGCTTCAGCAGCAGGATGCGCCGGACGGACTCGTCAATGCGCTCTTTGGTGATGGTGCCCGCGGTCACGTCGTCGTGAATGATCCGCTCGGCGGCAGCAGTGGCATCGAGGGTGAAGACACTGGCGATGAGATCATTGCCCGCCAGCACCGCGCCCGTCACGCGCTGCGCGAAGCTGTAATATGCTGAGAGGGACTGCATGTAGATATCGTCAGTGATGATGACGCCATTGAAGCCAAGCTTCTGGCGCAGGATGCCCGTGGTCACGGGCTGCGAGATCGTCGTTGGCCGTGATGGGTCCACCGCCGGGACGAGGATATGGCTCGTCATGATGAGGTCAACCCGCCCCATGGCAAAGAGTGCTCGATAGGGGGCCCAGTCGATCTGGTTCAGCTGGTCCAGCGTGTGGTTATTCACCGCTGCCGCTGCATGCGGGTCAGAGGAGACGCTCCCCAGGCCGGGAAAGTGCTTCAAGGTGCCGACGACCTGCATACCCGATTGCTCGCCGTCGAGATACGCGCCCGCGTTGAGCGCTACCTTATCCGGCGTCCAGCCGAACATGCGATAGCTCATATAGGTCTGGCCATCGGGAATGCCCTGCACATCCACCACCGGCGCGAGGTTCACGTTGATGCCGATGCTCGCCATGAGCTTCCCGTCCTGCTCGCCCAGCTGGCGCACATAGGCGG
>DASWAC010000224.1:0-1655 GCA_036391335.1 Ktedonobacterales bacterium | reverse complement strand
GGTCGCCATAGCCTGCCTTCTCGATCACCTCAGCGGCTGCGGCATGCACATCGCGGCCCCGCCTCACACCACGCTCCAGCGCGGCAACCGCGGCGTCTTGGGCCCTGCGAACGACGTGATAGATCTCCACCAATTGGGCGTCGGGCTTGCCGAGACAGATAGTGCGGGTCGAGTCGGAGCAGTAGCCATCCACCTTGACGCCAAAATCGATGAGGATTGGCTCGCCGGGTCGCGCCTCGCGCTCGGTGGGCTCCCAGTGCGGGGTGGCGCCGCCCGGCCCGCAGGCCACGATGGTGGGAAAGCTCGGACCTTCGGCGCCCCCATCCACCATGTAGGCTTCCAGCTTGGCTGCGATCTCACGCTCGGTCATCCCGACCTTGATGCGCTTGAGCAGGCGACGGAAGGCGCGGTCGCCCACTTTGGCGGCGCGGCGCAGCGTCTTGATCTCATAGGGATCTTTCTCGGCGCGCACGAAAACGATGATGTCATCCACGGGCATCAGCTCGGTGCCCGCCCCAAGCGCCTCTTTCACCTCGGCATAGCGATCGTAGGCGATCCAGGCTTTCTCGAAGCCCAGCTTCTTGATGCCTTCGGCGTGCGCCTGCTCGGCAAGCACATCGTGCCACTGCTTGCCATCGGCCTTTAGCCAGGTCGTGCCGCTGGCATCCAGCTCGTGCTCCAGCCCGGTGAGGTTGAACGTTCGGTTGATGAGACCGAGAGATTTTGGGGTCACCAGCACCCAGCCAGAGTTCTCGGTGAAGTCGCCATCATGAGCTGAGAATCCGGTGAGATAGCGGCGATTGTATTGGCTGGTCACCAGGAGGCCATCGAGCCCCTCAGCGGCGATGCGCTTGCGTGTCTCCCTCAGGCGGCGGGAATAATTCGGCTCCGACACACGATCCTCACTTCCACGAGCATGGCACAATCGAGACAGAGGTAACGACGAGCGGGGAAACACCCCACTTCACCTGAGTGTAGCATGGGGGTCGCTCGTCGGGCGACGTGCGTGCAGCACTGGCAGTGCCGCGCGTATTTGTGGTATAGTGGCGCTGCGTGTGATCGCGGATTCGCCTCGTTGTGCGTCCGTTGTAGAGGAGATGGTTGCCTCTCGGACGGGTTGGCCCTCGGCGCGTTTGACGAAGGATAGCGCACGGTAACAGGATGTGTTTGCTCGGCAGGCGGCTAGAGAGCCGGACCTGTCTGTTTAAGGAGCTTGAGTGGCGACCCGCATTTACGTAGGGAACCTCCCCTACACGGCTGACAGTGAATCGTTGACCCAGTTGTTTAGTGCGTACGGCACTGTAGCCGAGGCCGTGATCATCACCGACCGCGACACTGGCCGCAGCAAGGGTTTTGGCTTCGTCCAGATGGCCAACGACGACGAAGCGCAGCGCGCAATCCAGGCGCTCGACGGTACGATGATGGGCAACCGCGCCATCCGTGTGAACGCCGCGCAGCCTCGCCCCAGTGGCGGCGGTGGCGGCTATGGCGGTGGTCGTGGCGGCGGTGGCGGTGGCTACGGCGGTGGTGGTGGCTACGGCGGCAGCGGCCGCGGTGGCAATGGCGGCGGCTACGGCGGCAGTCGTGGCGGTCGCGGTGGCAACGACTGGTAGTCCTTGCCATCGGATGAGCGGGCCGGGGTCCAATTGGGCTCC
>DASWAC010000223.1:0-3345 GCA_036391335.1 Ktedonobacterales bacterium | reverse complement strand
GGCTTGCGCTCAGGCTATTTCGACCAGGGCCAGCTCATGCTGCGCCGCGAGAGCTCGCTGCGCCACTTCCAGCGGCTCGTGCGCCGCGCCATCGGCGACGCTGTGTGAGGCATGCCCGCACGCATTACCGCACACGCATGGCTGCGGCGGAATAAGCGAGTGCCTTTCCCTGCCGCGGAGAGGGGCGCATGCCTGCGAGTGAGCACGGCGTGCGCCCACCTATGGCAGAGGCTCATGCATCAGGACATGAGTGGGAAGATCCCAGGGGCCCGCTGACCTTCTGCTGGGGAGCGGTGATACCATGGCGTGCGGATGTGCTCACGCCTCAGTGGGAGAGGAGAATCCCATGGCAACTCTAGACTGGCTGCTCGATTCAGACCCGGCCATTCGCTGGCAGGTCCTGCGCGACCTCACCGATGCGCCTGCCGACGAGGTCGCGGCTGAGCGGGCACGCGTCGCGCACGAGGGTTGGGGTGCGCAGCTGCTCGCGGCCCAGGGCGCCGATGGCCAATGGAGTGGCGGCGCTTTGTTCCCCGAATGGATATCCACGACATACACGCTCCAGCTCCTCCAGCACTTCGGTGTCGACCCCACCGCGGAGGGCGTCCAGCTCGCCATCGCGCGGGTCCGGGCCAATAGCCGCTGGGAGCACGACAATGAGCCGTACTTCGAGGGCGAGGTCGAGCCGTGCATCAACGGCCGAGCAGTTGCCCTCGGCGCCTACTTTGGAGTGGATGTGCGTGGCATCGTTGACCGGCTGCTGACCGAGCAGATGGACGACGGGGGCTGGAACTGCGAGCAGGAGAACGGCTCGACGCGGGGCTCGTTCGACACGACGATCAACGTGCTCGAGGGCCTGCTCGAGTTCGAGCGGTCCACCGGCGGTGATGCTGAGGTCGCCGCCGCTCGCCTCCGTGGGCAGGACTATCTGCTCGAGCGACGGCTGTTCCGCCGGCTCTCGACGGGCGAGGTGATCGTCCCCGACAAAGACGGGGGTGACTGGCTGCAATTCTCGTTTCCGAATGGGTGGCGCTACGACGTCCTCCGCGGGCTCGACTACCTGCGGGAGGCTGGCGTCGCACCCGATGAGCGGGTCGCCGAGGCGATCAGTGTCGTGGAGTCTAAGCGCGATGCCGACGGCCGCTGGCCACTCGACCACGCCCATCATGACAGGCTGCTGGTCGACCTCGATGAGCGTGAGGGCGAGCCGAGCCGCTGGATCACGCTGCACGCCATGCGCGTCCTCCGCTGGGCCGGTCGGGGGGTCTGATCGCTCGCGCCATGACAAGTGGCTCACCGCCTCACTCGGTGGCGAGCTGGCGGATTCCCCTCGCCCGCGATGTGAGTCGCGAGAACATTCCCGTTACCCACCGATCGCCGCGCGTGGGATCGCCAGCCGCGCCGTGATGAGATCGGCATGGGTGGGGTCCAGGAGTGCCTGCGCCGGCAGGTCACCTGGGGGGAGCACGACGCGATTGATGATGAGCTGCTTGGCGCTTTCCAGCTGGAGGCTGCCCAGGGTGGGGCGGTACCACGTTTCGGTCGCCCGCTCGACAATGATGGCGATGCCCGCCTGATCGTGGCGGATGCCGAGCGTGGGGCCGGGGAAGCTGCGCGGCAGGTCCGGCGGCAGCGGCGTGATCACCGTGAGGCCACTGCCTGCGGGAAGCTGCGACGGCGCGCATGCGGACCACACGTCTTCGAGCGCGCCATTAGGCTGAGTCACCAGCACGTGGAAGTAATAGACTGGTGTGCTCCTGGTGTCTGGCCAGGCGTGCCGCGAGGTCCAGCGGGTGATGAGGCGTCGCGGCAGGCCGGGGCGCGCGGGCAGCACCTGCGCGCTGTCGAGACGCAGCTCGCCATTGACCGCGCCGATCGGCTGGGCCACGGCTCGCGCTGCGGGGAGCCGGTAGATCGGCACACGCTCGCCCGCCGCCACATCCGCCGACGCAACCGGCCTATTTGCAGGATCAAAGATGAAGTCGCGCGCAGCCAAACCTGTCGCATCGCCGATCACCAGCAGGCCAGGCCCAGCATCCGCTGGCGGGGTCAGCAGGCATTGGTCGAGCGAGAGGCTCACCCAGACCGGACCATTCGGATTCAGTGCATTCGCACGTTGCGCCCAGTAGCGTGAGATCCATGCGTCGGGCAGCTCGCCCGCGAGATAGACGGTGCCCGCATGATAGCGCCCCGCCGCCGAGGTGACGGCATCCACCATGCCGGTAAACGTGCGGATGGACTGGTCGCCGAGTGACTGCGCCGCCGCCTGGCCAGTGCCCATGCTCAGCGAGAGCGCTGTCGCTGGAATGAGCTGCGCCACGATGAGCACGCCTACCAGCGCGGTCCCCACCGGCTGGGCCGCATCAGTGGCGCTCGCTCGCCATGCGCTGGGGAAGCGAGAGGCGAGAGCACGCCAGTATCTGGGGAGACGCGAGAGCCAGAGGCCGATGGTCAGGAAGAGCACGGGCAGCAGGACAAAGGCGTAATGCATATAGACGGGGCTCGAATGCCGCAGCGTAGCCGCGATGAAGACGGCGGGCCAGATGAGCAGCAGCGTAGCAACCTGCCACTCGCGGGTGAGGGCAGACCTCGCGGGCTGCGCGCGCCGCGCCACACGCCACAGTGGCCGCACGACACGGCTGGCCAGCCAGAGGGTGCTGAGCGCCCAGAGCAATGGCATGACCACGACGAGAATATGGAGCCACGGCTCGGTCACGGCATAGAGCGTGCTCGGCCCGATGAAATAGGCATCGAGCGGGCTAATAGCGGCAAAGATGGCAGAGAAGACCTGACCATCGAGCGACTTGGCCGCGAACACGTACCGCTGATAGGCAGGCATATCGAGGCCGTGGCTGGCAATCTCGAAGAGCACGGTGGGCGCCGTGATGACCGCAGCCACGAGCGCAGCCCCGACGATCTCGAGCCAGCGAATGGCGCGGCGCGCGAAGAGCCAGCCCAGCGCGGTCAGCGCAAGGAGCGAGAGCATGAGGGGATAGAGCTGCGCCAGCGCGGCGACCAGCGCCACATGTGGAATCAGCCAGCCCTTGCGCTGCTCCGCCACGCCCAGCCACACCAGCCACAGCGCGGCCACGGTGAAGAGCGGCAGAGCGGTCTGCTGCCAGATAAAGGTGGACATCCACAGCGGATAGGTCGCGGTGGCATAGAGCAGGCCGGTGATCAGCGCGACACGCCGCGAGAAGAGGCGCTCCGCCAGGAGATAGGTCAGGCCGACGGCGACACAGCTGGCGATGACAGTCAACACGACGAGCACCCAAGGATGGTCAGCGAAGGGCATGACGAGCCATGTGTAGACCGGCGGGTTGAGGGCCAGCAGTGAGCTATAGA
>DASWAC010000222.1:0-1904 GCA_036391335.1 Ktedonobacterales bacterium | reverse complement strand
TCCGCGAAATTCGCTTGTCGGCTATTGTCGCAGACGCGAGCCAAAGACGCAACGTGAGCGTGGTGAGCTACGCTTCGAGTCCATCTTATGCCCTCCGTGAGGTAGCGATGCACACAGTTCGCGAGCACTTTGACACTTCCCTGGGGCCTCGCTGGCACGAGTGGCTCGTGGGTGACGCCAGCATGAATGTGCGTGACTCTACTTTACGCATGGCGATTGGGGCCGTCTCCCGCGATAGCTATGCGAACTCGCAGCTCGATGACTACGGGAAGCAGCATGGCCCGCTCGCCTGGCGCCCACCGCTGCGCATGCGGGTGCGAGCCAGGTCCTCTCGTCCCACGTGGCCGCCACACGTGCGCGCAGACGCCGCGCCAGACGCCTTTCTCCGCGGCACCGCGGGCTTTGGCTTCTGGAATGCGGGACTGAGCCCCGGCGGAAAAGTGCTCAGCCTGCCCGATGCCGTCTGGTTCTTCGCGGCATCCCGGCCCTCAGAGATCGCTCTGGTGCCCGACGTTCCCGGCTGGGGCTGGAAGGCGCAAGTCGTCCACGCTCACCGCGCGTCCTCAGCGTTCCAGCTCGTCCCCACGCTCGCGACAGTGGCCATGGCTCGACTTGGCGGCCCCTCTTCCCCGGCGGAGCGCTGGGTGCGCAAGCTTTCCGGTGCGCATGAGGCTCAAGTCACCGCCAGCCTGTGTGACTGGCACACCTATGAGCTGGACTGGCTGCCCGAATCGGCCAGCTTCCGGGTGGATGGCGTCGAGGTGCTGCACGCGCCCGGCCCGCCACGCGGCCCGCTCGGCTTTGTGACCTGGATCGATAACCAGTTCGCCATCGCCACGCCACGCGGTGAGCTGCGCTTCGGCTTTGTCGCGACCTCGCCCCAATGGCTGGAGCTCGATTCACTCGAGATAACACCGCTCGGCTAGCCTCCAGGCGCTTTGCGGCAAGTCTGCCAGCCGTTGTACAATGGCCTGGCTTGTTGCTGCCTTCGCCTCCACGGCCTCAGCTGCCGCAAGCTCGCTAGTGTGCCTCCCTATCTGCTCAACGAGGAGCCCCTACCCGTGACTGACGCATTCCCACCCGCGCCGCAAGAGATCCCATCGGGCATTCGCCTGGTCGAAGGCAGTGTGACCGCAACCCCCGGCTTTAGCGCCGGAACGGTCGCCTGTGGCATAAAGTCTGAGGCCGGCACCCCCGACCTGGCCATGCTCGTCGCGGACCGTCCCTGTGTGGTCGCGGGCACCTTCACCACCAACAAAGCTCCGTCGCACACCGTCACGCTGTGCCGCGAGCACCTGCTGGCTTCCGGGAATCGCGGGCAGGCCGTCGTGGTCAACAGCGGAAACGCCAACTGCGCGAACGGAGCACAAGGGGATCACGATGCCCGGCAGATGGCGGCGCTCACGGCGAAAAAGCTCGGCCTGGATGAACATCTCGTCTATGTCTCATCCACTGGCATCATCGGGCGCCCGCTCCCCATGGAGAAGGTCGAGCGCGGCATCGCCGACGTGCAGCCGATTCCCGATGGAGGGCCAGCCTTTACCCGAGGCATCATGACGACCGACACCCGGCCCAAAGATATCGCGGTCGAGCTCACCGTTGATGGCAAGACCGTGCGCATTGGCGCCGCAACCAAAGGCGCCGGCATGATCTATCCCAATATGGCGACCATGCTGTGCTATATCACGACCGACGTGGCCGCCGAGGCGGGCTTCCTGACGCAGACGCTGCGCAGCCTGGTTGACGCGTCATTCAACATGATCTGCATGGATGGCGATATGTCCACCAATGATACGGTGCTGATCTTCGCCAGCGGCGCCGCGGGCAACACTCCATTGCAGGTGGGCAGCCAGGGCGCGGCGGCTTTCACCGAGGCGCTCGGCTTCGTGACTCGCTATCTCGCA
>DASWAC010000221.1:0-8080 GCA_036391335.1 Ktedonobacterales bacterium | reverse complement strand
CTCGCAATTGCTGGGTAAGGGCCATTTGGGAGCTGTAACCTTCTCGATTTCGAGGCGATTTTTACCAAGGAAGGGGCGTGAGCCGACCAACGAAAAACCCTGAATCCAAGGGCGATGGGATTCAGGGCTTGGGTGAGGGGTGGGCTCCTCGGACTGGACTCGAACCAGTAACCTTGCGGTTAACAGCCGCCTGCTCCACCATTGAGCTACCGAGGAATGGGTGGGAGCCCTTGGAATAGGGCTGGGGCTCCGGCCACGAGGGTCAGTATACGCCTGAGCGCTCCGCACTGTCAAGCGCCATGGCGCGCCACCGCCAGTGGGGAAGCGCCTGCCACGGCGGATGCCTCCCCCTCCGGCGATCTACGCCCGGCTGCCGGCCAGCGCGCGAGAGGCTGGCTTCGGGGCAGGCGCGGCCTTCCGGCCAAACCAGGTGCGCCACTCGCCGGTCTCCCACACTGTCAAGATCATGCTGGCGTTGAAGATGGATGAGAAGGTGCCGGAGACAACGCCGATGAGCAGCGCGAGGGTGAATTCGCGAATCGTTGGCCCGCCGAAGAGCGTCAGCGCGGTCAGCGTGATGACCACCGTCAGTGATGTATTCAGCGACCGCGTCAGCGTCTGGATGAGGCTGGCATCAACGATCTGGGTGAAGCTCTCCGTCGTGCGCCGCTGCAAGTTCTCGCGGATGCGGTCGAAGACGACGATGGTGTCGTGCACCGAGAAGCCCACCACCGTCAGGATGGCCGTCAGGAAGAGGCTGTCCACCTTGAAGTCGAAGAGCCTCCCGAAGATGGCCCAGAGTCCCAGCACCACCAGCACGTCGTGCAGCAGCGCGAGGATGGCGCTCACGCCGAAGCGGAGGGAGCGCTGCCACGACCCAACCTTGCGAAAAGCGATGGCGATGTAGATCGTGATGAAGAGCGAGGAGAAGACAACCGCCAGGATGGCATAGAATGTCGTCTCCTGGCCGATGGCGCCGCCAATCTCGCTCTTGCTGCGCACATACGCGGGGCCATGATCTTTAGCTAGCTTATAGACGATGTCGGCGAGCGTGTTCCCCTTGAAGGTCGTCTGTGTATCCACCTGATACGAGGTGGAGTTCGCGCCCAGTGTGATATCGGTGACGCTCACCTTGAACTTAGTCACTGGCGTCGCGGTAGGAGCGGGACTTGGCGTCACCTTGGGATTCGCGGTGGGCGCGGCGGTCACGGTAGGCGCGGCTGTCGTGTCGCCGGTGCCACTGGGTGGATTGCCCGTATCCGGCAGATTCTGCAGGGCAGCTTTCACCTTGTCAGATGTGATGACGCCCGCAAAATAGACTACCAGCTGCGCCGTGTGTGGCACGTTGTCCACCGATACGTCGTAATCGGTGCCATCGAGCGTTGGGGCAGGCAGGCCCGCCTTCGAATCACTCAGCCGCTTCATGACCTCCGTGCGCGTGTCCGTGTCTATTGGTCGGCTGAAAGTGATGAAGGCGTATTGCGCGGGATTCTGCGCGGTCGTGTTGATGTCACCCAGCGCGAAGACCTTCACATCCCTCGCATGGGCGTCAGCGAATGCCTTGGTGATGGCCTCAGTCGTGACGCCGGTCTTGGCGAAGCGCAGCTCAGCCAGCGTGCCACCGGTGAAGTCCGTGCCGAGGTTGAGCCTCCAGAAGATCAGCGCCAGCAGGCCAGGAAGGATGACCAGGCCTGAGATGAGGAAGAAGATGTACTTATATCGCGTCAGATGAAACACTGCCTACTCCTTCTCACCAGCGGCGGTGCTCGCCAAAACTGGCGAGGTCGGCGCCGCCACCCGTGAGGTGGGACGGTTATAACGCGGCACGTTGAGCGCCTCCTTGGGGAGGCCAAAGAGCGCCGGATGCGTCGCCAAGCCCGTGGGCACCAGCAAATTCAGGAAGGTGCGCGTGACCGTGATGGCCGTGAAGAGGCTGATCGCGACACCGATGAAGAGGTTGAGCGCGAAGCCCGTCACGATGGTCGCGCCAAACTGGTTGCCGAACCAGTAGAGGATGGCGCAGGTGATAATCGTGGACATATTCGAGTCGCGGATGGAAGGGAACGCGCGCTTGAAGCCGAGCTCCACCGCCGAAGCCATGGTGCGCCCGGCGCGCAACTCTTCTTTCATCCGCTCGAATATGAGGATATTCGCATCCACCGCCATGCCGATGGTCAGGATGAGCGCCGCGATGCCGGCCAGCGAGAGCGTGACGCCGAGAATCTTGATCATCGCGATGAGGAACGTCGCGTAGAGCAAGAGCGCCAGGTCAGCCAGCAGGCCGGGCAAGCGATAGATCAGCAGCATGAAGATGACGACCAGGCCCAGCCCGATAATCGCCGAAATGATGCCAAACTTGATCGCCTGCTCACCCAGCGTCGCCGCCAGCTTCTGCTCACTGGCCACGGAGAGTGGCAGGGGAAGCGCGCCATACTTGAGGTAGGTCGCCAGCTGCTGCGCGTCGCCGATGGTCATGTTGCCACCGCTGATCTGGCCGGCGCCGGTGATCTGGCTGTTGATGGTCGCGGATTCGATGACCTGATTGTCGAGGACGATCGTGAGATATTTCCCGACGTTCTGAGCGGTATATTGCGAGAACCGGTCTTTCGCGGCGCCCTGGAACTGGAAGGTCACTTCTGGCTGATTCGTCTGGGGATCGAGCTGCGCCGCGACGGCGCTGGAATCGAGCTCAGATCCCTTGAACATGATCTTATATTGCCCGGTCTGGCACGTCGTCGAGCATGTCTGGCCTGTCACATCCGTGCCAACCGAGAGCGGCGTGGTTCCCGTGTCGATGACGAGCATCTCGCCGGTCTTGCCAAGCACCTCTTTCGCATGCTGGTCATCCGTGAGGCCAGGAAGCTGAATCAGCACGCGATTGCTGCCCATCTCGCGCACCGTCGCGTCGTTGATGGCCAGGCCACCCGAGATACGCTGATTCAGGTTGGCGATGACATTATTCATCTGCGAGGAAACATTGCACTTTGGCGCATCCTGCGGGCATTTAGCTTCCATGATGAACTGGATGCCCCCGCGCAGGTCAAGGCCGAGGCTTGGCTGCAGCTTGTTATCGTAGCTCCCTATATGGATGCCATGATTGCCGGGCCAAACCACATATCCCGCGCCAGCCGCGAGAACCAGAATGAATGCTAGCCAGGTCAATGTCTGGCGCAGGCCTCGTGTTCGCATGTGAGAGCTATCTCCCCCTGGCACAGGTATACCGCAGATCACACGATGTGTCGCCCATTGGCAGGCGGTCTGCGCGGCCTCACGGCATGCCACGCCGCACAGGCAATATCTTGGAAAGTATAGGTCAGCCCATGCTGGCTGTCAATCCGCACCTGACCGCGCAAGCCCGCTTGGCGCCTAGCCTCATGCCTGCTTTCTCTTCCTTGCGGCATCACGCTGGTCCATGCCAGCTAGTTGCATTATCAAGCGCACATAGGCGAGAATGGACGCGACGTGATGCCCGCTTGACATCCACGGCGGCGCCGGAGCCGCAGAGGTGTGAGTCAGGTGGGGGAAGGGATGGCAGCACATGGCGACTGGACTCATACGACGATTCTGGCGGCGTGGGCGGGTGGCACTCACACCGGCCATTGGCATTATTGCGCTGCTGGCACTGGGACTGCAAGGCTGCGAGAGCGTGCCTGGCCCCGTGCAGATCAAGCTTGCGGACCCTAGCCCGCACAGCGATAACGCGAAGACCTTCAGCTCGCCCGGCTTCCAGTCGACCAGTGGCCGCGTCATCAGCGTGGCAACCTCAGCCGATGGCAAGCGCGTCTATGCGGGCACATTGCGCGGCGGGCTCTGGCGCTCGGATGACGCCGGCGTGAACTGGTCACAGATCACCACCGCGCAGCCCGGCGACAACACCCGCGGCTGCGCCGACGCCGACCCCACGTGCAGCTTGCCTGCCGCCACCATCGCCGATGTCGTCACCTCGCCGAGCAATCCCGATATCGTCGTGGCCTCGATCGTCTTCGATGGCCGCAAAGTCAGCGCCGATGGGCTCTATCGCTCACAGGATGGCGGCAAGATGTGGGCGCGTGTCTATCAGGCGGAGTGTAACGGCGCGACACAGCCAGTCACCCAGGTGGTCATGGCTGCCGACGACGCCTCGCGCCTGTGGGCGGCGAGCGCCTGCGGTGTGGCCTATAGCCCCAAGACGAACGGTGACGCGCCTGGCGCAACCTGGGCGCTCGGTGGCATGCCCGACAGCACCGCCATCGCGCATATCGCCGCGGCCAGCAGCGGTGGCGCTTCGCGACGAGTCTATGCATGCAATGGGAACAACCTCTATGTCTCCCTCGACGCGGGCAAGAGCTTCCTCAAGGATGCCAGCGCCGCGACCAGCCTGCCTGCGAGCGCCTGCGCCCCTACGAGCTGGGCGACCCACGGCCTCACCAGCGGACCAGAGACGCTGGCCGTCGTGCCGGGCCACCCCGATGAGGTCTATGTGACCTCCATCGCCAACTCGAACGCCCTCAGCTTCTTCGCCGTGACCTCGCGTGACGCGTCGAGCTGTGACGGCTCCGGCACGAAGTGCGGTGGCGCGCTCTGGCACGGCGTCTATAGCAGCGGTGACGCGACCAGCCTCGCCAGCCAGTGGGAGCAGTCGCCGGCACCCCCGTTCTATGACACCGGCGCTACCAGCGCCCAGGGCAGCGCCGTCTTCGTGCGGCTGGTCGCCACCTCGGGAGGCTATCTCATCCTCTTCTCGGATGGCGCTTCGCTCTCTGTTTCCGCGGGCAAGCCCACCGACAACGGCTGGCACCGGCTCGACGGTCCCGATGCCTCGGCCGCTTCTCAGACCGGCGCGCAGGGGCCCGACGCGGCCAAGCCATTCCAGCCGGTGCATGTGGACCCGCTCGCCGTCACCAGCACTGCTGACTTCGGGCTCACGCTGGCCCCTGCCACCGCGCCAGACGCGACCTATGCGCACAATGCACAGCTCGGCGCCTGCGCAGGCGGCAAGCTCTTCTACACGACAGCGGGCGGGGTCTATGCCTCCGCCGATTGCGGGCAGACCTGGCAAGCCGCGAAGAATCTGGAGAACCTGACGGCCGTCATGCTGACGGGGCTCCCACGCCCGCAGAGCAGCCACCCCTATAAGCTCCCGGCCATCTATTTCGGCTCGCTCGACAACCACGACTGGTACTCGACCGACGGTGGCCTGCACTGGCGCGGTGGCGATGACACCTGCTCGGACTGTTATGGCTATTGGTCAGATCAGGTGCGAGGCGACCTCGTCGTGCATCCAGTCTCTCAAGAGGGACTGACGGTCTACACGGGCCTGGGCGGCGATGCGCCCGATCTCTATGACAGCCGCAGTGTCGCCCATGTTGGCTATCCCGAGACTCTCAGCGCCAGCAACGCGGCAGGCGCCTTGGTCGCGCCGGCGGTGACCGACTGGCTGGATGGCGCGCGCCCCCTCATCGCGACGGCTCCGGGTGAGCAAGGCTCGCCGCCGGTGGATCTTGCGGTGATCGCCCCCGACGCCACACCGACCGCGACTGGCTCCCCACCAGTGGCGGCGCCCACGCTGGTCGTATGGCGAAAGCAGACTCTGAGCGAGGGAACGGCTGACTGGGTGGCGGATGGCGTGGCGCTGCCAGTGGGCGCGACCCTGCTGCAAGCGGCAGGCGGTCACAAAGACACGGTGTATTACGTGGGTGACCGCGCGGCGGCGGATAGCACCTCGACGCTGGATACCACTTTGCAGGGGAACCATCTGTGGCGCAGTCACCGCGACAGCGCGGGTAAGCTCGACGGCTGGGACTGCATCGTGCCGGGCCCCGCGACGGCTGGCCAGCATGACGGCCAGTGCGCCCAGGCGGTGACGGGCGCGGCGATCAGTCGTGCGTATACGTTCGTGGCGGACCCCTACGACGCCAAGATCGTCTATGCCCTCGACGCCGACGGCGTGAAGCAGACGACCGACGGCGGTGCGACGTGGCAGCGTGTGCAGACGCTGAGCGATTGGGTCTTCGAGGGTGGCCGCCGTGGCGCGGACTGCATCACCTTCTGCGTGCCGAACGCCATCCGCTCGCGCGCGCTCAGCTCGCTGGTCTTCGTGCCAGACGAGCCACAGATGCGGTTCGCCCTGAGCGACGCAGGCGTCTTCTTCACCAATAATGGGGTGAGCGAGACCGGCAAGACGGAGTCATGGCATCGCCTGCTCGATGCCTCCGCGCTGGCCTGCACGCCCACGAGCGGCTTCTTCGACAAGGTGAATACCGCCGGGCGCGCGCTCTATGTCGCCTGCGCGGGCCGCAGCCTCATCGCCTTCGTCGGCATCCCGCGCCCCGGCCAGGCGCTGGACTACTCGGTGGATAGCGGCGGTCAATATCCTTATCCGCCGATCATCATCACGCCCGGAACGACGCCGACTCCGCCCAGTCACGTGACGCCGCTGCCGACAGTCGCCGTCACGCCGACCCCCTCGTTCACGATCGACTTCCGTGTCGTGCCCACGACGAGTTACACGCAGTCGTGCGCGGCGGGCCTGAAGACGATGGCTTTCAAGCTCGACAACACACGCAGTCAGGGTGACGTGACCTGGACGCTCAGCCTGAAGGACGCTGATCCCGGCGGGAACACCTGGGCAACGGCCAGCGGCGTGCTCGGCACGATTCCCAAGGCGCAGATCGGCACGCTGACACTCTCGCCCGCGACCACTGTCTGCCAGACCATGCAGAGCGCAGGGGTTGCGCAGAAGACCTACACGGCAGTGCTGAGCTATACGGGTGGGCAACAGATCGTGCTGAGTGACACCGTCTCGCTCAGCTAGAGCGTGTCTGCTGGCCTGGGCTTGCGAAGGGCGCGTGAGCGCTGCTACAATGCCCAGGCATGGCACGTGCGCGACCCTAGCAGAATGCGACCTTCTCCATGACACTCATCCCAACTGATGATCTCAAGCGGCGGCCAGATTGGTTGCGTGTGCGCATCCCCTCCGGCGAGAACTATGAGGAGCTGCGGACCCTCATGCGGAGCAAGGCGCTGCACACTGTCTGCGAGGAGGCCCGCTGCCCCAATATGGCGGAATGCTGGGGCCATCGCACGGCCACCTTCATGATCCTCGGCAGCACCTGCACGCGCAGCTGCGGCTTCTGCGCGGTGGCGACGGGCCGTCCTCAGGCGCTTGATTGGGAAGAGCCGCGCCGTGTGGCCGAGGCGGTGGCCCAGATGGGGCTGAAGCATGTCGTGATCACCATGGTGAACCGTGATGAGCTGCAAGATGGTGGCGCGAATCTGCTCGCGGCGACGATTCGCATGATCCGCCGGGCGAATCCCGACTGTGGCGTCGAGGTGCTGGCGTCGGACTTCAAAGGCTCTCGCGACGCGATGCGGCTGGTGCTCACCGCCCGACCAGATGTCTTCAGCCATAATGTCGAGACGGTGCCGCGTCTCTATCGCCGGGTGCGCCCGCAGGCGATCTATAAGCGGTCCCTCGACGTGCTCTCGATGTCGAAAGAGCTTGACGCGACAGTGCCGACGAAGACGGGCTTCATGCTGGGCCTGGGCGAGACGAAGGACGAGGTTGTCGAGCTGCTGCGCGACCTGCGCACGCGCGATATTGACATCATCACTATCGGGCAATACTTGCAGCCGACGAAGGAGCACCTGCCCATTGACCGCTATGTCACCCCGGATGAATTCCGCGAGTATGCTCGCATTGGCCACGAGATGGGCTTCCGCCACGTGGAGAGCGGTCCCCTGGTGCGCAGCTCGTACCACGCGTGGGATCAGGTGAAGGCCGCCGAATTGGCATAGTGTGGCGGCGAGACGGTAAAAAGCGTCACCGCTTACGCGTCACAGGGTGGAGAGGCCTCGCCGCGCGGCAGGCGGTCTGCCACGCGCGATGTACCTGTAGAGACGAGCCAGCCGGTGCGCCATCTGCCTCGCCTGAGCGTGCGCTCCGGCATGTCCCACACGCTGCTCACAGGGCTGCTTGTGCTGCTCAGCGTCTTTGGCTGCGCCCTGCCTCAAGGGAAGTCCACGCAGCGGCCACATGCTGCCGCCACTGCGACCCCAGCCTCGCCCCTTGAGGGCAGCACGATCTATTGGAGTCAGGGCG
>DASWAC010000220.1:0-1520 GCA_036391335.1 Ktedonobacterales bacterium | reverse complement strand
CCACACGGGCACGCGTGCTGGAGATTGGCTCCGGCACCGGACGGATGCTGGCGGGGCTCGCGTCCGCAGGGCATGAGGTGGTCGGCGTGGAGCCATCAGAAGCGATGCGCACGCGAGCCGTGACCCGCCTGGCCGCGCTGCCGGAACGTGTGTCGCGCCGTGTGACTCAACTCGCGGGCAGCGCGAATGACCTGCCCTCAGGCCTGGGGCGATTCGATCTGGCGCTCTACAGCCTTGGCACCCTGGCGCACGTGCTGACCGCGGAGGAGCGGGTGGCATCGCTGCGGGCGACGCGCGCGTTGCTCAGCGAGAGCGGCGCCGCGATGATCGATCTGGACCAGGCGGGTCTTGGGCAGCTGCTGGCCGCACATGGCCGGCGACGGCTGATCGCGAAGTGGCGAGTGCCCGGCCGTGCGGAGCAGGTCGCGCATTACGCATGGGCGCGGCGTGACCCGGTGACCGCTATCGTCACGGTGAGGCACAGCTATCAGATCTCGACTGGCCGCGAGCGCTCGGAAGAGGCGCGCAGTGAGATGGCGTTTGCCCTGCTCGACGGAGAGGCCGTGCTGCGTGAGCTGGCGGCGGCAAGCTATGGACCCACGACGACGTGGGGTGACCACACCGGCACGAGACTCGACGTATCGAGCCCACGCCTGATTGTGCTGGCGGAGGGAAACGCCTCAGCTCACTCTACGACAAACTTATAGCCTTTGCCATAGATATTGACGATGAGCTCCGGATCGTCTGGCACCACCTCGATCCTGTTGCGAAGGCGGCGAATATTCTGCTGCACGAGGCGATCATCGCCAGCATCAGGCGAGCCCCACACTCCCGTAAGGATCTCATCAGGAGTGAGGACCCTGTTGGGGTTCTGGGTAAGATAGCGCAGCATCTTAAACTCGATATCAGTCAGCTCGACCTTCCCCTTGTGCGGGACCGTCACGGTGTGCTGCTCGAGATCGATCTTGAGTGGACCCGACTTCGTGTTGGCGTGGGCGACCGGCGGATTCGTGGGATAGGTCCGGCGGAGCACCGCCGTGACGCGAGCTAGCAGCTCAGCCGCCACGAACGGCTTGGCAATGTAGTCATCCGCGCCGAGCCCAAGGCCGGTAAGACGATCATCAATCTGACCCTGACCGGTGACAAAAATGACCGGGACCGTGTTGCCGCTGCCGCGAATATCGCTCATGAAGTCGAAGCCACTTCGGCCAGGTAAGGCCACATCTAATAAGATGAGATCAGGCTGAAACCGCTCGAGCTCTCTGGCTGCCGTGGCGGCAGTGTCGGCAATGGAGGTGGTGTGGCCGGCATCGCCAAGGAACACCGTGACGATGCGACGGTGGATGGGGTCGTCATCTACGACGAGAATGTGCATGGGTGGACCCTTTGGCTGAGGTGTGCAGTGCGCCGCCCCTTCGCCAGTCCTCATCGCACACCGTACTCTTGATAAATTGCCCTGCGATGAGTGTATTTCTTGACTTGCGCTCATGTCAACAGTATTATGTCAACCTGAGGACTCG
>DASWAC010000219.1:0-6864 GCA_036391335.1 Ktedonobacterales bacterium | reverse complement strand
TAGCGGGCGCCGCGTGCCGAGAAGAAGTACCACAGTCCAGCCCCCCACAAGAGCACCGAGAAGGGGTTCATGACGAGGAGCTGATTGAGCAGGAAATCGAGGGGTGACCCGCCGGCGCTATGATGCTGGGAATAGCTCGCCCAATAGTCGAACGACGCCCAGCCATTGGCGGCATTCCAGAGCAGGAAGGGCAGGACGAGCGCGAAGGCGATCAGGCCCCCCAACAGTGTCCAGCGAGTGAAGAGCAGGCGACGCTGTGGGGTCAGCAGCAGTCCGACGACCAGCGCGAACCCCCAGAAGATGATGGTCTCCTTCGTCAACAAGCCTAAGCCCGCGACGACGCCGAACGCGAGCCAATATCGAGGGCGCTCAGCGCGCAGGAGGGCGATGAGGACGGTGGCGGCTAGCGTCCACCAGAATTCATCGAAGACATCGTAGGCGTAGAGCGAGCCGGTTCCTAGCAGGACGAGGGCCGTCGCCGATCCGAGGGCAGCCAGCCCCTGAACCCACCCAGTGCCGCCGAGAAGCCGAGCCATAAGACCGGTGAGGAGGATCGTCCCAGCGCAGACGAGCGCCGAGAGCACATGGATGGCCCACAACGCGTTGCCAGTGAGGAAGCGAGGAATCAGCGTGATCCAAGGGACCAGTGGGGGCACATCCACATAGCCGAAGGCAGGGTGATGGCTCATAGCCAGGACATAGAGCTCGTCGCGAAAATAGCCATAATTCATCCCGATCAGGACATGCGCCAGGAACGAGATGCCCGCGATGATGAGCACAGCGGGAGCGAGGTTAGCGCGGCGGAACAGCCCCGCCAGACGAGGACGAGATGCGGTGATCTGAGGCATGGTACGAACTCCTTCGCTGACAACAACATCGGCCTATATCATTTGCCACGTCGCCACCTCCGTGCCCTGATGTGCCTGCCGCTCGCTCCCGCAATCGGCCTTGTGCCTGGCCGATCTGACGGCTGGCGAGGACCGAGATACGCGCGCCGCATCACCTGGCGCTGATAATAAGCCGTTCGCGATTGAACAGCGCAGACACGAGTCGCCAGCCCAGTCCGTCGAGGACCAGCAGCGCCGCTGCGGCGCCAAGGGCCAGGCCAGGTGTCGCGTGGATCACGTTGAACGCGATGAGGTATGCCACTAGGAGGATGGGGAGGCCCGCAAGCGCGCCGAGCTGCAGAGCGACACGGACATCGCTCATGCGCGTGGAGATAGCGATCCCCACCCAGATCGACCACAAGGCGATGAGCGGCGTGAAGAGGACCTGAGCGAGCAGATCCGGGCCTTGGAGGACCGCCGATGCCACCGCCGGCTGGGCGAAGAGCACGGTGCAGGCGAGAAAGAAGATATACATCGCATAAGCGACCACCAGCGACGGGACGAGCGCCGCCAGCGCCTTAGCCAGCAGCAGCTCCTCGCGCCGAATTGGCGTCGTGAGCACGGGCTCGAGCGTGCCTTGCTCGCGCTCTCCGGCCACCGCGTAGCCGGCGACCACCGACGGCACGATGGCCGGGATCCCAAGGAGGATCACCAGCGGATCGCCGTTGAGGAGCGCGCTCGCTGCCGACGCGGGCAGAGCGAGGACCTCGACCAACGGGAAAATGACGATGCTCAACGGGATGGCAGCCATCGTGGCCACGATGGTACCGTTGCGCCGGTACTCGCGGAGCTCCTTGCGATAGAGGGCCCGGACACGGGTCGCGCTCACGCTCATGGTGTGCCTGCTTCCACATCCTCATTGATCAGCTCGAGGTAGACGTCTTCGAGGGAGTGATGTGACTCGGCGATAGAGAGCACATCGGCCCCAGACGCGATGAGCGCACGGGTGACAGCTGGTGCGGCGATGGTCGAGTCGGATACGGTCAGGACGTAGCTCGCGGGGCCGTCCTGGCGCCAACTGTCAACGGCCGGGAGGCCGCCAAAGACGCGGTCCGGCTCGGGCAGCGGGGCGAGAGTCCTGACCAGAAGGGTCGTGGCAAATAGCTGCTCACGGAGCTCGTCGGGGCGGCCGATCGCTCGTAGGGTCGTGTTCAAGAGCGCGACCCGGTCGCAGAGGCGTTCGGCCTCCTCCAGGCGGTGCGTGGTGAGAAAGATCGTCACCCCCCGCTGGCGGAGCCCGTGGATCAAGTCGTGGACCTCGCGCGCGGCGACTGGATCGAGGCCCGAGGTCGGCTCATCGAGGAAGAGCACATCCGCATCATGGAGCAACGCCCTGGCGAGACTGACCCGCTGGCGCAGCCCCTTAGACAGCTTGCCGCAGGGATCGTTGGCCCGCCCGGTGAGGTTGACGGCGCGGAGCACGCGCTCGATGCGCTGAGAGGCATCGGGCAACGCATAGAGGCCGGCAAAGCACTCGAGATTCTCGGCAACAGTCAGGCGGAGGTAGAGACCTGGCGACTCGGGCATGATCGCGATGCGCTGGCGGATCTCCACGCCGTTCTCCGGCGTGAGCGGAATGCCAGCGACGATAGCCGAGCCCGAGGTCGGGGCAATGAGTGTGCCGAGCGTCCGGACGGTCGTCGTCTTCCCCGCGCCGTTCGGCCCGAGAAAGCCAAAGACTTCGCCGTGGCCGATCTCAAACGAGACATCTTGGAACGCGATCCGATCGCCGAAGCGCTTGCTCAGACCTTGGGCCGAGAGCGCGACACCGCTGCTCTTGTTGGCAGACATCGCCACCCTCATTTTTCTCGCTCACGACGACGCCACGCCTCACGATCGTACAAGCGGAAGGCAGGCGAGCGCCAGGCGCGGGAACGAGTCATCTCTCACGACGGCCAGCGAGCGACCAGCATCTGATAGTCCTCCCACGTGTCTACTCCGGCGGGGAGCCAGCCGGCAGGAAACGGGAGGGAGAGCAGCGGAGCCGGCTGCCCATGGGCAATGAGTCGCCGCGCGCCCTCGTCGCCTGAGAGCCCGGCAGCCAGCGCCGGCCACGCCGCGCGCGCGAAGAGGACTGGATTGCCCACCTGCGCGCCATAGCGCGGCACGATCGTCGCCACCTCAGGTCGCTGCCGGTGGGTCTCGCACAGCGCCTCTATCACCTCGCGGCGCACGCCTGGCTGGTCTCCCAGCAGCACCATCGCGGCGGTCGCCGTCGGGCGCGACCCGAGCACCCGCAGACCCGCCAGCAGTGAGGACGCCTGCCCGCTGGCGTAGTCCTTATTCAGCGCGACATGCGCTCCATGGAGGTTGACACGCTCGCGAATCGCATCCGCCGACGCACCCAGCACCACTAGCACATCATCCAGAGCATCAGTGACCAGAGCTAATACCACCCCCAGCAGCGTCTCGGCACCGAGGGGCAGCAGCTGCTTTGGCTGGCCCATGCGCGCGGATTCCCCCGCCGCCAGCACGATGCCGGTGATCATGTGCGCTCACCCACTGGCTCGCACATCGGCGCACTGACCGCGTGGATGGAGCCTGTGCCGGTGCGAAGCGCCTGCCCGCCGCGTCCGTTGCGCGCCGCCACGATCTCCGCGAGGATGCTCAGCGCGATCTCTTGTGGCGTGTGCCCGCCGAGATCCAGCCCGATGGGCGCATAGATGCGCTCGATATCCTCAGAGCTCAGCCCCGACGCGCGCAGGCGCTCCACCCGGGCGGCATGGGCCGTTCGTGAGCCGAGCGCACCGATGTAGGAGGCAGGTGAGGCCAGCGCTGCGATGAGGGCGGGCTCATCGAGCTTGGGGTCATGCGAGAGCACGGCAATCGCGGTCTCCGCCGTGAGCGTGAGCTGCGCCAGCGCCTCACCGGGGAAGGCGACGATGCGTGTCTCAGCGAAGCGAGCGGGGGTGAGCCAGGCGGGACGCGGATCGATGACGGTCGTGCGCCAGCCGAGCGTGATTGCCTGCGCCTGCACCGCCTGCCCGATCGCGTCGGCCCCCACGATGACGAGGTGTGGCCGCGTGGGGAAGACGTGGGTGAAGATCTCGCCGCCTTCGACTGCGGCGGGCTCCTCATAGGCGACAGCGCCATCGGCATCGAGCACCCGGTGCCAGGGCCGCGTCGTGAGGGATGTCAGCAGCGTGGCGGGGGCGTCGTCCGCCAGGACGACCAGGAGCGCCTGGAAGACGGGAAGCAATCCGTCTGCGCCGGTGAGCGGCTCGATGAAGATCGTCTCGTCGCCGCCGCAGCCGAGCGCGATATCCGTGAGGGGATCAGCGTCGCCGGTCACGCGCAGCAGCCGCGCCGTGCCATCCGCGAGCACCTCGCCTGCCACACGGATCACCTCGCCCTCGACACAGCCGCCGCTGACCGAGCCGGTGAATCGCCCATCGCTCCCGATCAGCATGGCTGCGCCCAGTGGCCGGGGCGAGGAGCCGCGCACCGCGACGACACGGGCCAGCGCGAGCGCGCCGCCAGCCTCTCGCCACCAGCTGCCGGCCTTTACGAGCAGATCACGCATGCGGCTCCCCCCTTCGCCGACGATGGCACTCTCTGAATTGTGTCATAGTGTGCCCACCTTTGCCGTGCCCCTACGGCATCGTTCATCCTAGTGGGAGACCATACACCGTGGCAACAGACGAGCACCGATTCCCCATCGAGCAGATCGGCGATGAGCGCCTGAGGCAGGCCGTCAGCATCATGACGACGGAGCACTTCACGCTGCAAGGCGGGCGCGGCAATATCATCTCCGAAGTGAACGGGCGGCTCACGATCTTTATTGGCGCGCTGTCGAGCAGCCTCATCGCGCTGGGGTTTGTGGGACAGAGCTCACGGTTTGGCCATGAGTTTCGCGCCTTCGCGCTCAGCATCTTACCGGCGCTCCTCTTCATCGGCATCGCGACCCTGGGCCGGCTCGCGCAGTGCAATCGCGAGACAGCACTCTATAGCCGTGGCATCAACCGCATCCGCCACTTCTATGGTGAGCTGGCGCCAGACCTGCTCCCCTATTTTACACAGTCCACGCACGACGACTTCACTGGCGATCTGGCTGGCATGGGGCTCGAATGGTCTCCCTGGCAGCCGCTCTTTTTCAGTGGCGTTCGTGGTGAGCGTCTTGAACGCAGTGCTTGGGGGCGTGCTGGCAGGGCTCCTCCTCACCTGGGTGACCCACCTGGAGCCGGCGCTCTCGATAGCGAGTGGCATCGGTGCGGGCATCCTCGTCATGGCCACTGAATCGCTGATCGCTAGATCCCAGATTGCAGGCACCAGCACACGCATGAAGGCGCTCTTCCCAACGCCCACGCCAGCTGCCCGCAGTGCGAGATAGGGTTCGCGGACAAGATGAAGCCCGCCTCGAAACCATCGGGCGGGCTTCCGCGCTGTGCGGGATTAGATCGGCGATCAGTGCGAATTGGCACGCGTCATTGTGTGCCAGGAAATGAACTCTACAGCGCGACGGACTCTTCAGCCTTCTCCTCACGCGTCGTGCCAACCACGGTGGTGAGGAACTCATAGTCACGGGTTGCCAGGTCTTCCTGGAACCACTCATACGTCTTGCGGAAGGGCAGCGAGAAATCAGGGTGTCGCGCCTCGATGTAGAAGCCCGCTCCTGTTCTACCCAGATGCACCTCCGCCCCCGTGCGGGGATTCACGAAGTGAAGCGACATAGATTGAACCTCGAACGACTCCGACCTTGATCGTTGCGAGCGCTAGCGTATAACAGCACGTCATCACTCTTACTGCGGATTGTACCGTGATATGCCTGTGAGGGCATCTCTCGTCATCCTATTTCCTATACGTATGTCTTACCCGAAAGTATCTCGCCGTGCCTCCCCCGCTCTGGCCAACCGCCCCAAAGGGCTGCCGCAGCCGCCTGGTGCTATACTCATAAGGCATTTCCCATTGGCTGTAAGGAGACCGGAAGTCCATGACCGACACTGTACCCCCCCGCATTCTCGTGTGCATTGGCTGGCCTTATGCCAAGACCAGCACCCATGTCGGGCAGGTCGCCGGCGCGTATCTGCCGGGCGACATCTTCGCTCGCTATCATCGCCACGCGGGACATACGGTGCTCATGGTCTCAGGTAGTGACGCTCACGGCACGCCCATCACCTATGACGCCGATAAGCTCGGCATCTCACCAAAGGAGCTTGCGGAGAGCTTTCACCGGCAGATTGTCGAGGTCTTCGGTCGCCTTGGGCTCTCGTTCGACCTTTACACCATCACGACTACCGAGAATCACTACCACGTCACACAGCAGGTCTTCCTCCAGCTGCTGGAGCACGGCTATATCTTCCGCGAGACCACGCTAGCGCCCTATTGCCCGACCGATAAGCGCTTCCTGCCCGATCGCTATATCAATGGCACGTGTCCGCACTGCGGCTTCACCGACGCGCGCGGCGATCAGTGCGACAACTGCGGCCGCACGCTGGATCCCGATCAGCTGATTGATCCCCGCTGTCGCATCTGCGGGAGTGTGGATAGCAAGATCGAGATGCGGCCATCAGAGCACTTCTTCCTCGATCTGCCCAAACTGCAGGATCGGCTGGGGGCCTGGCTCGACACACACAATGACGACTGGCGCCCAGCGGTCATCAAATTCGCTCAGACGTGGATTAGAGATGGACTGAAGCCGCGAGCGATCACGCGTGATCTCGACTGGGGCGTGCCCATCCCTCTCCCTGGCTTCGACGACAAGCGCATCTATGTCTGGTTCGACGCGGTGATCGGCTACCTCTCAGCGAGCATCGAATGGGCTGAGAAGCAGGGCACGCCCGACGCCTGGAAGGATTTCTGGGTGCCCGATGCGGAGGGGAATCCGCCGTCGCGCAGCTATTACTTCATCGGGAAAGACAATATCCCGTTCCACACCATCATCTGGCCCGCCATCCTGATGGGGCACGGTGACCTCGCCCTGCCGTGGGATGTGCCGGCCAACGAATACATGACGATGAGCGGGAGCAAGGCGTCTTCC
>DASWAC010000218.1:0-6501 GCA_036391335.1 Ktedonobacterales bacterium | reverse complement strand
ATCGACCCGCTCGAAGTCATGGATGAGTTCGGCACTGATGCGCTGCGCTTCACGCTGGCTACCAGCAGCTCACCTGGCAACGATATGAAGCTGGTTCCCGCGCGCATCGTGGGCAATCGGAACTTCGCGAATAAGATCTGGAACGCGTCGCGCTTCGTCATCGGGCAGACGGCGGAGGTCACGACGGAGATTCCTGCGCTCGACAGCCTGGCCCCAAAGACGCTGGCCGATCGGTGGATCGTGAGCCGGGCGCTGAGGCTCACGGGTGAGGTGACCCGACTAATGGACGATTTCCAGCTTGGCGAGGCCGGGCGGCAAATCTTCGACTTCATTTGGTCGGAATATTGCGACTGGTATATCGAGGTCGCCAAGGTGCAGCTGCACGAGGTGACCCAGCGCAAGAATACCGCGCTCATCTTGCGGGCCGTGCTCGATACCTCGCTGCGGCTGCTGCACCCCTTCATGCCCTATGTGACCGAGGAGGTCTGGCAGCATCTCATGCACGATGTGCATCCGGCGGGGTGGTCGGCGGAGGCGCTCATCATCGCGCCCTGGCCGGAGCCTGCCGCCGAGATTGCTGAGCGTCTGATGGACGAAGCTGCAGAGGCGGATTTCGCCCTGTTGCGAGAGATCGTCACTCGCATCCGTGACGCGCGCAACCAGGCTGGGGTCGAGCCGGCGAAGCGGGTGAAGGCGATCTTCGCGGCGGGCGGGAAGACGGCGCTGCTGAAGAAGCAGGCGGCGCTCATCGAGCAGCTCGCGCGCACCGAAGCGCCCGTCATCGAGCGCAAGCTGGCAGCCAAGCCGGAGCAAGCCATGGCGCTCGTCGCTGGCAGTGTCGAGGTTTACTTGCCGCTTGCCGGCCTGCTGGATCTGGCCAGAGAGCGCGCTCGCCTGGAAGCCGAGATGGTTGCCGCGCAAGAGGCCATCGCCCGGGCGCGCAAGATGCTCGACAATCCCAACTTCGTTGGGCGGGCGCGACCAGACGTGGTGCAGCGGGAGCGCGATAATCTGGCCGCGGCGCAAGACACACTGAAGAAACTGGAGATCCGCCGCGCCGAGCTGGGGCTCTGAGCGAGCCTCAGCTTGCCTGGGATGCCGGGGGAGACGGTGGCGCGAGCCGCAATGTCGCCTCGTCGGACCAGGCCTCTGGTGTAGTGAGGTCCACGGTCTGAGCCGTCGCGACGGCGTCAGCGTAGTTGGTCGCGTCGCCTGCCGTGATGCTGGGCGCTTCCTCAGGCAGAGCGCCGGCCGCCGATGCCGCCACTGACTCCGGCTCGTCACGCATGTCGCTGGCCAGGGCCTCACTCGTGTCGCCTGCCGCGAGCGCCGCCGCGGGCTCGATGTGGATCACGGGCACTTGTGGCGCGGGCTCGCGATAGAGTCCTCTGCGCTTGAGGTAGCTCGTCGCCTGGGCATAGCCGTGCTCGATCAGCTCGGCGCTATTCCCGAAGGTGAGCGCGCTGTCATGGATGCTCCCGGCGAGGCGCAGCACATGCGTCTCGACGCCCGAGGGCACACGAGCCAGGGCGCGCTCTGTCTGGTACCGGCTCGACACCTGCACGGCGCGTTCCAGCAGCGCGGCCAGTGGGTGAGGTGTGGAAGGCTGCTTCGCCTTCCCATTCGACTGGTGCGCGATCTCTTGCTGCGCAGGGTCATCCGCTGTCGCGCCGTTCGTGGAGTCGGCGCCCTTCACCTTCGCGGCGCTCTCATGCTGGTGGCTCGCTTTGTCCTGACGCAGCGCCCGCTTCCAGTATTCCGAGTCGTCATGGATGGGATCGTAGCCCACATCGAGGAGGACGATGCGTCGCGCGCCGATGGCCAGCGCCGTCTCGACGCTCGAGCTGTCGACGACACCACCATCCACATAGACGGAGTCACCGATGTAGACCGGCGGAAAGATGCCCGGGATGGCCGAGGAGGCCAGCAGCGCAGGCATGAGCGGCCCGCTGGTGAAAATCTCGCGCTCACCCGAAGAGAGGTTCGTCGCGATCACATGCAGGGGCAACGCGAGGTCCTCAAAGGTCACGTTTGGCATGACATGGTCGATCAGCCAGCGGAGCCCAGTGTCGCCATAGAGCGACGGACTGCCGCGCGACATCCGCTGGATGGCGGAAAGCACGAGCGCACCCGTCATCGCCTGCGACGGCGGCGCCTTTCCAGCTTCTCGTCCCAGCAACACCAGAGCCGGTGTCACCAGACCCCAGGTCTCGACGAGCTGTTCGAGCCCCGCCATGCCGGGGGTGCGGGCCAGCATCGAGGCGTTCCACGCGCCGATAGAGGTGCCCACCAGCACATCCGGCATGATGCCTGCCTCATAGAGCGCGCGCACGGCCCCGGCCTGCAGCGCCCCACGTGCCCCACCCCCAGAGAAGACGAATGCAGTGTATCCCCACCAGCGCGGAGCACGCCGGCTGGAGCGCGGCAGCCTCCCTGGCGCAGGCGTAACATGCGCTTCAAAGTGCTCAGACATTGTTGGGGTCTCCTTCCCTACCTCCATATCATAGCAAAGAAGCCGTGCGCCTTCCGTTAAGAAAAACGACACGGCTTCGCGACGGTGACGCCTCAGAGGCCGATCGGCTCGACGACCGGCGCGGACTCAGGGCTCGCGGGCTGCCCCGCGGCCTTGTCACGATCGCCATAGTGCGTGATCAGCGGGACATCCTTCAGGAAGAGGCTGACCACGAAGAGCGCCACACACGCTACCAGTGCCAGCACGAATCCCTGGTGCAGCCCGGCCGTGAAGGCGTCCTTGGCGGTGGCGAAGAGGCTGGTGAAGAGGTCAATGACCTGCTGGTGCACCTGCGTAGTGATCGCCGGGGTGGCCTGCGCCGTCACCTGGTCGGTCACCTGCTTCGTGATCTGCGCCACGATGGCATCGTGCTGCGGACCCGGCGGCACACTGGCGGTCGCGTTTGCCACGGCAGCGTCAACAGCCTGCTTCACAGCCTGAGGGATGACCGTCTGGTCTGCCTGGGTCAGCGCCGCCTGCCTGACGGCCTGCTGCAGCTTGGGGTCCGCCAGCACATTCTGCATGACGTCCGGATCGGTGAGCCGGCTGCGCTGGCTCGCGGGGAGGTTGGTGATGCCGGTGGGAAGGTGCTGGCTGAGATAGCTGGAAAAGCTGTTATTGACGACGGAGCCGATGATGGCCACGCCCAGCAGCTGCCCCATGGAGCGCAGATAGGTCACCGCGCCCGTGCCCACGCCCAAACGCGCTCGCGGGATGGCGTTCTGCACGGCAAGTGTCATCACCGGCTGCATCATGCCCAGTCCGACGCCGATCACGATCATATTGCGCGACACTTCTAGCAGCGAGGTCGTCGCATCCATGCGAGCGAGCATGAAGACGCCAACCGTCACCACGACCGCGCCAAGAATCGCGAGGAACTGATAGCGACCCATGCGCGCGATGACGAAGCCGCCCAAGGCCGCTGCGACTGCCAGTGAGAGGGTAAGC
Organism: Ktedonobacterales bacterium; assembly: GCA_036391335.1. Classification (GTDB taxonomy): domain Bacteria; phylum Chloroflexota; class Ktedonobacteria; order Ktedonobacterales; family JADMIN01; genus DASWAC01. Next base: position 3,041 of record DASWAC010000218.1, on the reverse strand, counting down.
GGTGTGATGACCACGCCGGAGCTGGTGGCTGTCTGGCCCAGCACGATCTGGATGAAGAGAGGCAGGTAGAAGACGACCGCGAAGAGAGTAGTCCCGACCAGCAAAGCGAGCAGCGCGCCGGCGGAGAAGACTTGATTCTTGAAGAGGTCCAGCGGGAGGATTGGCTCCGCGGCGGCGAAGCGCTCCACCAGGAGGAAGGCCAGCAACAGGACCACTGCGGCCACCAGCAAGCCGATGATCTGCGGTGAATTCCACGCAAAGCCGTTCGGCGCCTGGTGGCCGCCGAGGGTCAGCGCGAGGATGAAGCACACGGCGGCGGCGGTCGAGGTCAGCGCGCCCGCCCAATCCACTCGCTTGAGTCCTGCCCAGCCCTTTACCGTGACCGTGCGGACCGAGACATTCGCGGGGAAGTAGAAGGTGAGCAGGAAGAGCGCGGCGATCCCTATGGGCACATTGATGTAGAAGATCCACTGCCAGCCGACATTATCGGTGATATAGCCACCCAGGGTGGGGCCGACGACGCTCGCCAGCGCGAAGACAGCAGTGAACAGCCCCTGCCAGCGTGCTCGCTCGGCCGGCACGAAGATATCGCCGATGCTGGTGAAGACGAGGCTCATGAGCGCGCCGCCGCCGATGCCCTGCACCGCGCGGAAAATCACGAAGAGCCAGAAGGGGTCGGCATGGTTGAGCGCGCTGGCGATCTCAGGGGTCGCGCCACAGAGTGCGGAGCCGGCGAGGAAGATCACTACGGCCGGAATCAGAAAGACTTTGCGCCCAAACATATCTGAGAGCTTGCCGATGACCGGGATCATGGCCGTCGAGGTCAGGAGGTAGGCCACGACAGGCCACGTGTAGTTATCCACTTTCCCGAAGCTGGTCAGGATGGTCTTGAGCGCCGTGGCGACGATGGTCTGGTCGAGCGCCGCAAGAAAGAGCGTGAGCATCAGGCTCGCCAGCACGCTGGCCAGCGCCCAGCCACGCAGGCGTGTTGTGGCCGCCGGGGTTGGGGACGCGCCGTTTGTCGAATCTGCCATGTCGAAATCAGTGCTCCAGTTCTCTGTCTCGTGAAGGGATCAGGGGTTCCCTTCGGGCGACTCACCTGACGCATGCGCCAGAGGTCAATGGGTAATAGGGCTCAGTATGATTGCTGTTGTCTCCAGGGCCGAAGCCAAAGCATACTCCAAACATGACACGTCCCGTAGAGCAGTGTGATCTCTTTGTGAGGTGCCGTGGCGACCAATGGGATAAAGATATATCTGGTGGAGTGGTAAAGTCAAGATATATCTTAAATTCGCCGCGCACCGCATCGCCTCCCCATCATTGTGCATTTTCCCGCTGGTGAGAGTGCGCCTCTTGGTGAGGCCATAGAGAGCATTTCCGTTTTCCTCGCCCGGCGGCGGAATGGGGCAATTGACCCACCCACCTTCACCGGCTCAGCCGTGGAAGATGAGGGGGACGCGGGTCCCGCCCCATTGCGGGCTCAGTTGAGCCATGATATAATCACTCGGTGGCTCATTGGGATCCACTGTGTGGTGGTGAGAACACCAGACACTTCCGGTCCTTCTGCCCCGTTCGCCAGCGCCTCGACATGCGGAGGCGTCACGCGGTGACGGGTGCAAACCCAGAGGAGATACAACGTCGCATGGCACGAGAACGAGATTATGAGCTGGGGCTTGTCCTCAGCCCAGACACCAATGAAGAGGATGCGCGGGCGATCATTGACCGCATCACGCAGCAAGTGACGACGCAGGATGGCGCCGTCATCCGGGTCAGCGCCTGGGGCCGCCGGCGCCTGGCGTATCCGATCGCGATGGCAAACAAGCATTATCGGGAAGGCATCTACTTCTTCTTCGATATGCAGCTGCCGACCACAGCCGTGGCAGAGCTCGACCAGTCGCTGCGCGTGAACGAGACGATCATTCGCTATCTGATCAAGGCGCGTGACGCCCAGGCGGTCGCCGAGGAGCGCGTCAAGGCGGCTGAGGATGAGGTACGCCAGCGCGAGCTCGCTGCCCAGCAGGCGGCAGAGGCTGAGGCGAACGCCGAGCGCCTGAAGGCCGAGCAGGCCGCCGCCGAGCAAGCGGCAGCCGAGGCGCCCGCCGCGCCGGAAGTCGCGCCGGAAGTGGCGCAACCCGCGAGCGAGGAGCCGGTCGAGGAGGAGACGGTCGAGGCTGCAACGCCCGCCGACACGGAAGCGTAAGCCACGCCAGCGGCTAGACTCGCTGACGTGATCACCCGGTGCGTGCACCAGGAGGACACCCCAATGCTCAACAAGATCATGCTGATCGGCAATCTCGGGCGCGATCCCGAGATGAGCTATACCCCAGCGGGTAAGGCCATCACCAAGTTTTCTCTCGCGGTCAACCGGCGCCGGCGCAATCGCGACACCGGCGATCAGACCGACGAGACGACTTGGTTCCGTATCGTCGCTTGGGACCAGCTGGCGGAAACGATGAATCGCTTCCTCCACAAGGGCTCGAAGGTCTATATCGAGGGTCGCATGGAAAGCCACGACTATACCGATAAAGACGGCATCAAGCGCACTGCGTGGGAGGTCACCGCGACCGAGATGCAGATGCTCGATCCCAAGGGCGCAGGCCAGGGCAGTGGCGGCCCGGACGACCTCTCCATGGATGAGGTGCCGTTCGAGTAGACCGCGCCACGCTGTTTGAGAAGCGCGCGCTCGGGTGAGCGTGTGCGCAATTGTTTTTACGTGCCGGCTCGCGCGAACGCAACCGGCATTTCCCACACGTAAAGGAGCTTCCTCAGTGCAAGCGAGGAATGACGGAGCCCAGCAGGGCGCACAGTTTCAGTCTGGCCAGCCGCAAGGCGGCCATCCCCATGACAGCCGAGGGGGCGACCGAGGATTCGATCGCGGTGGCGATCGGGGATTCGATCGCGGTGGCGATCGTGGTGGTGACGGGCGGCCGCCTCGTGGTGGCCCGCGCGGTGGCCGGGACATGCGCTCACGCCGCAAATACTGCGTTTTTTGTGCCGAGCAGGTGCGCGAGATCGATTATAAGGACGTGAATCGCATGCGC